>JACIVQ010000017.1 GCA_014361445.1 Methanosuratincolales archaeon
AGGGGTATAGAACTGGAATCCCTCACAGCTTACAACTAATAGAATGAGAAAATTAAGAAGTAAGAATAAAAAAGAAATAGGCAAAAAAGTTCTGGTTTGAGTTTGATTTGTTAGTGGGCTAGGTTACTTCTCCACTTCTGCATCTGCAACCTTTAGGGCTTCGTCAAATGCATCTATCCCGAAGTCAATCTGTTCCTTGTTTACGATGAGGGGCGGTGCGATCACGAAGTGGCTTATCCATGTTGATACAGAGACTCCACGTTTGTTGAGCTCTGCCGCAACTTTGTCTACCATCAGCGGGAGACCCGCTGCCTTGTCTGCACGGGTGTTGAACGGTTTCTTTGTCTTACGGTTCTTCACAATCTCCAAAGCCCAGAATAGACCGATCCCTCTCACATCACCGACCGAGACATGCCTGTCCTTGAGTTCGTTTAGCCTCTTACCAAGGTATTCGCCCATCTTTTTGGCGTTCTCAAACAAGTTGAGGCGTTTGTACTCATTAATTGCGGCAACCACGGGTGCCATTGCCAATGGGTGTGCCTCGTAGGTATGCCCATGCGCAAAGTAATTCTCCTCAAAGTATTCAGCTATCTTTCTCGAGGTTGCAGTGATACCCAACGGCGTGTAAGCCCCGGTGCTCCCTTTTGCTGTGGTTAATATGTCAGGCTTTACTCCCCAGTTATCAACGGCAAACCAAGTTCCAGTTCTTCCCCAGCCAGACATCACCTCATCAGCAATGAATATGACGTTGTTCTCTTCTGCGATCTGCTTTAGCCTCGGGAGGTACTCCTTAACGGGCACCAGAACCCCATTCGTGCCAACTACAGGTTCAACTATTATTCCAGCAACATTTGCCTCATTCTTTATCATGTAATCAACATACTCTGCGCAAGTTATGCCGCAATCAGGATACTCTTGCTTGAATGGACACCGGTAGCAGTAGCAATCAGGTGCGAATATGACGCTGGAGATCTTCCCAGTAGGTTCTATGAACCATCTCCTGGGGTCGCCTGTACAGGCAATAGAACCCATGGTAGATCCGTGGTAGGAGTGGTATCTGGAGATTATCTTGTATGCGCCTCTGGGTTTTTGGTACATCATAACAATCTTTAGGGCAGCCTCGTTGGCCTCGGTGCCTGATGTAGAATAGAAGATCTTCTCTAGTCCCTGCGGCAGAATTTCCACTAGAGCCTTGCTTACCCTTGCCCTAACCTCAATGGCATAGGCAGGGGATATGTAGGGCAGCTTCTTAGCTTGTTCTATAATGGCATCTATCACAGCTTTGTTCTTGTGACCAAGGTTGGAGCACATAAGCTGCGATGAGAAGTCCAGCAGTCTCCTCCCTGTAACATCCGTGAAGTATACTCCTTCGGCGTCTACGATGTGGGGCGGTTTCTTCCATCCTTTTTGTGCACGCCATGTCCCATACGTATATTTCGCAACTAATTCTACAATCTCATCAGGTTGTCCTGACAAATTTAGGCCTCCTGTAATGCGTAAGGATTGATTGCATAGAGTATTAAGCTTTTGCTATGACTATAATGATAAAAGGGGTTTATTGCTTTGAGTTAGTGCTAATGAATATTGTGAGCTACCCACGCCTGAAGGCTGTGGGCTTCCAGCTTCTCCGACCGGACTCGATCCCCACGCACCCACAGCGGAGGCCTCGGCAGATGAGACCGTTTCAGCAAAGCCGTGTGGAAGGCGGGTTATGGAGGTCCTGATCTCCACAGGCGTGACTTCGGCCTGCCCCATGCCTAGCAAGAGGCAATATTGCGGGAAAAAATAAAAACTTTATCTTCGCGCTCATCCCACCACTTAAGCACGTGGGATTTCCCACTCACAATATTTTAAAAATGAGAAGATCGCTTATATGATGGGTTAGAGTTGGATGACAAGTTTTCAGAGAAAGAAAGGCTTCCAAGAGCTGAAAAGTGTAAGCAAAGCGCTCGAATTAGTGATGAGGGTTTGTGGATCTAAGAATTTGGGATCAGAGACTGTTCCTTTAAAAGAGTCGTATGGTAGGGTATTAGAGAATGACGTAATCTCAAAGATCGATGTGCCGCCTTACGACAGGTCGGCAGTTGATGGTTTTGCGGTTAAGTCATATGAAACCTTCAGCGCGAGTCCGTCAAACCCTGCATTCTTTAAAATCAAGGGTACGATTGAGGCAGGATCCCATGTGGGCGAGATCAGCGAGGGGGAGTGTTATGAAGTCTACACAGGGGCACCTATCCCAAAGGGGGCAGACGCAGTGGTGATGCTCGAGGATTGCGAAGTGGAGGGAGATTATGTAAAGGTCAAAAGGGCAGCCCCAAAGTTTGCCAATATTTCTCTAAAGGGAGAGGACATTAGGGCAGGGGAGGTTGTTATCAAGAGAGGCGAGCTTTTGAGACCTTGGCACATTGGAGTTCTGGCATCCATAGGTGAGGAGAGAGTGCTCGTGAGGAGAAAGCCAAGGGTGGCTGTCTTTTCAACCGGAGAAGAGTTGACAGAGGTTGATGGAGGAAGAACAGCCAGTGGAAAGATAATAGACTCCACGAGACCGATGATAATAGGTGCTTTGAGGGAGATCGGATGCGAAGTTTTGGACCGCGGTATTTTGCCAGATGATTTTGACCGGATTTCTTCAGAGTTGATCGAGCTTTCAAAGTACGCTGATTTGATAGTAACAATCGGCGGGACCTCAATGGGTGGCAAGGATCTATTACCGGAGATACTCAAGACCAGGTTCTCCTTGATTTTCCATGGGCTCGCCGTTAAGCCTGGAAAACCCACCGGCTTCGGGGTTGTCGAAGGTATTCCTGTACTGATGCTCCCAGGTTATCCGGTATCAGCGTTGGTAGGTTTCGAGAGTTTGGCAGTGCCCATCCTGTATGCATGGACAGGGAGAAAGCCCCCAAAAAGGGAAAAGGTCAGAGCCATCATAACGAGAGGTGTGGCAAGTACACCAGGTGTGAGGCACTTCCTGAGAGTAACATTGGTGAGGAGAGAGGGCGGACTATTCGCAGAGCCTATAGCGATCACAGGCTCAGGGCTCCTCTCCTCGATCACAAAAGCGGACGGGCTTGTAATCATTGATGAGGATCTTGAGGGGTTGGAAGAGGGAACCGAGGTCGAGGTCGAACTGCTCAGGGAGGGATTCTTAGATTGAGGAGAATATTTCATAGACTGATGAGCATAGATGAGGCAAGAGACAGAATACTGAGAGGTGTGAGGAAGGATCTTGAAACAGAGTCTGTAAAGATCTTTGAAGCCTCTGGCAGAGTTTTGGCAAGGTCTATAATTTCAAGGGTGGACCTACCCCCTTTTGACAGGGCAGAGATGGACGGGTTCGCAGTTTTATCATCGGACTTAGAAGGGGCTTCTGAACAGAGATCAGTAAAACTGAGGATAGCATGTAGGATAGATGCAGGAGACACTGTGTTGAGGGAGATTCGCAGAGGTGAGTGTGCAGAAATAGCCACAGGTGCACCTATCCCAAAAGGGGCAGATTCAGTGGTAATGGTAGAGTATACCAAGAAAGTGGGGGATTATGTTCAGATATTCAAGGGGACGACGCCAGGGGAGAACGTGGCTTCCGCAGGGTCGGACGTTCAGATAGGAGAATTAGTCCTAAGAAGGGGGACCATTCTGGGCAGGAGAGAGGTAGGACTGCTTGCCGCAATGGGACTTGAAGAAGTGGATGTTATTAGACGACCAAGGATAGGGCTTCTTTCCACAGGAGACGAGCTTGTAGGACAGGGAGAGAATCTAGAGTTTGGAAAGATATACGACGTTAACACGCCCTCCATAACAGCAGCCCTTTATGAAGAAGGAGCGAATGTGATCAATCTCGGAAGGGCTAGGGACGAATACGATGATATAAAAAATCGGATTTCTGAAGGGCTAAGGATTTGCGATGCAGTTATAGTTTCGGGTGGGACCTCTGCAGGTGTAGGGGATATAGTCTACAGAGTTCTCGAAGATGTCTGCGACCAAGGCATAATTGTGCATGGTCTCAACGTAAAGCCAGGAAAGCCAACTGTTGTTGCGCTCCACCAAGGGAAGCCAGTATTCGGGCTCCCAGGATACCCAGTGTCAGCGTTAATGATCTTCAATGAGATAGTGAGGCCATACATCGAGAGCGTCTCTCTCACAAAGAAGAGAGATAACGTAAGAATCCTAGCAAAACTCTCAGAGAGGATCAATGCTGCAAAAGGGAAAAAGTGGTTCCTACCAGTCCATGTAATAAAAAGGGAGGAGTTCAACATTGCCTACCCTGTATTTGCAAGTTCAGGCGCCATTGGAATGCTGGCGAAGGCAGACGGGTACATTGTAATCAACGAAAACATAGAATTTCTTGACGAGGGGGAGGTAGTTCAGGTTAATTTGTTCTACGATGAAAAAAACCTAGCAGATCTCGTCATAATGGGGAGCAATTGCCCAGCACTGGATACATTACTTGAAACACTTTTCAATAAATCTGGGATAAGGTCAAAGGTCGTAAACATCGGTTCCCTTGGGGGTCTTGAGGCTGTTGCCAAAAGGGAGGCAGATATAGCAGGAGTTCACCTTTTAGATCCACAGACTATGAGATATAACATAGATTTTGTGAGAAGGTTTGGGCTCCCTGAGGAGAGCTTGGTTAAGGGCTATCGACGCCTCCAAGGAATAATGATGAAGAAGGGTAACCCAAAATCAATAAGAGGTTTTGAGGATATTTTGAGAGAAGATATAACATTTGTAAATCGAAACAGGGGATCCGGAACCAGGATACTGACAGATCACATGCTGAGAAGGATCTGCGAGAACGTGGGGCTAAATTTTGAGGAGGTCACCAAGAAGATCAGAGGGTACAGGTGGGAGGCTAAGACGCACTCGGCAGTGGCGGCGGCTGTGAGCCAGGGGAGGGCAGACATGGGTATTGGGGTGGTGAGTGCTGCGGTCAACTATGATCTTGAGTTCATACCCATCGGATATGAAGAGTATGATTTTGTTGTCTCCCCCGAAAGTTGTAAAAAAGAGGCAGTCCAAGAGTTCTTGAGCGTCCTAAAATCAAAAGAGTTTCAGGAAAAGCTATTGAAGTTACAGGGTTACGATGTGAAGCCAGATTGATCTGCTTTTTCATCAATTTCAGAGAAAAAACGACATTATGTCTCTAAGATAACTTGACAAAAAGATATTTACCCTTTAATAAAGATATACTTTCAGGTCTTTAGTTGGTGTGGGTAAAATGGGAAAAAGAACCCCTCTTTACAAAGTTCATAGTGAAAAGGCGAATATTGTGGAGTTTGCGGGTTTTGACATGCCATTATTGTATGAAAGTATATCAGAAGAGGTTATGAGTGTCAGAAATAGTGTAGGGATATTCGACGTAAGCCATATGGGAAGGGTTGCCTTCTCGGGAAAGGATGCTGGAGCCTTTTTGGATTTCATCACGTCCCAAGAGATCTCCAAATTGGAGTTGAGCCAAGCGAGGTATGCATTGATACTTAACGAAGAGGGGGGCATAAAGGACGATATTATTGTGGTAAGAAGAGGTGAGGAGTCGTATTTGGTTGTATGGAATGCTGCGAACAGAGAAAAGAACATGAATTGGGTCGATGAGCATGCTAAAGGTTTTGATGTAGAAATAAAGGACTTATCAGACAGGAGTTTCATGATCGCCATCCAAGGACCTAAATCAGAGGCAATTCTTCAGCAGATATGCGACAGAAAATTAGATGCTCTCAAGAGGTTCAGAGGCACGGAGGGATACGTCAAGGCGGCAAAATGCCTCATAACCAGGACAGGATATACGGGCGAGGACGGGTTCGAGCTGATCTCAGAAGATATTGAGATGGCAGAGGACATCTGGAGAAACCTTGTATCGTTGGGTGCGACCCCAGCAGGGCTTGGTGCAAGGGACGTCCTTAGGATCGAGGCAGGGTTGCCGCTATATGGACATGAGATAAACGAGGATATCAACCCATTCGAGGCACGGCTCGAGTTTGCCGTTAAGCTTCAGAAGGAGAATTTTGTTGGGAAGGCTGCACTTGAGAGGGTCAAAGACAACATCACGAAGAAGAGATTTGGAATAAAAATGATAGGCAAGGGTATACCCAGGGAGGGTTACAAGGTTTACTCACAGGGCAAAGAGATCGGGTTTGTTACCAGTGGAACTTATTCTCCGACGACAAATTGTGGGATAGCGATGGCGTACTTGCCTCCAAGTGCAAAGTTAGGGGAAGAAGTGACTATTAAAATCAGGGGTCGTGATGAAAGGGGAACGGTCTCAGATTTCCCCTTCTATGATGTGGAGAAGTATGGGTGGAAGAGAAAGAGGTAGAGGTTGAGCTAGAAAAGGAAGTGAGCCTCTCCTCGGCTAAAGCCGGGAGCTTCCAGCGTTCAGCCTGCCTTTGCGGCGTTGCGTTCCGGCCACATATGCTGGTTCAGGGGGCTCACTGCTACAACTCCCCCATCCCATGCCTCTCGTTAAGGCATGGGCTATGTTAATGGCGGCGTTTAGGTCTCTGTAGTAGGTTAGCCCGCATTTGGGGCATTTTTTAGAGGTGTTCTCGGTCTCCTTCCTTGTCAGGTATTTTACCTCAATCCCCTCTAAGAGGGCCTTGCATTCTATGATTGTTTGGAGCCTTCTGAACGGCAGAGAGTGGAAGCGTTTGTTAATCTTCTTGGAATTTTTGAAGTTGTTGCGTATCCCGTTTAAGTTCTCCATTACTATTACTGGTTTAGGGAACTGCTTGGTGTAAGCAATTATCTCGTTTGCTATTATGTGGAGCTGTTGAGTAACTTTTCGCTCTTCTCTTCCCCTAAGCTCTTTGATCTTTCCGATCCTGTTCTTCTCCTGAAGCCTTCTCCTTATGTGGCTGTAAAGCCCTCTTATCCGCTTGATCTCCTCGCCCCTCCAGAACTGCCCCTTTAAGGGTTTATCCGGATTATTTTTTGAGATTGCTACTGCGACGGCTAAATTACGTTCGCCTCTGTCTATGGCTATAACAGTTTCTGGCTCATCTACAAGCTCAACCGCCTTCTTCAACCCGAAAACTATTGGAAGGCTAATCCTTTCCCTTTTGTTTAAGCTTAGGATTGAGGAGGCTCTAAACGGTGAGTGGAAGTTTACAACGGTCGAGATGGTTAAACGTAATGGTGAATGGTAAACGCAATGGTGAGTGGAAGTTTACAAAGGTCTTTGATGTAGAGTTAAAGCCAAGGTACCATTTGACAAGCCTAAAGTATTCGTTGAGGGCTCTGTTTAGGATTAGAACCTTATTCGGATTTGGTTTGAAGACCTTTCCCACGACACAGACTTGAACATCTTTCTGCACGGAAACGTTCCCATCTTTAGTAAACTATTGGAGTATTTAATATTTGCCAATTCATCCCAGAGCTAAAGCTCTAGGGTTTTCTGGGCACACCTTTATAAAGGTAGGCAAGTTTATCAAAATCGACCCGTATTCTATGAAAGAAGGTGTGCGTGTTGAATATATCTATAAGCCTGAGCCATATTTCCGGAGAGAAGCTCATGGAAGTTGGAGGGGCCAGCAATATTCAGATCACCACCAACATAAGTGTTGTTAAACTCACGTCGATCGATGACAACCTTGAGTGCAGTTTCATATTTACCGTAAATTACAACCCTGCAGTTGCAAATTTGACCATAAAAGGTGTAGCCAGAGTGTCGGGAGATAGAAGAGAATTGGAGGATATAAAGAAATCCTTCGAGGGCAAGAGGATGCTTCCGTCCCCGCTTTTGCAGACTATAGCAAATGTTTCTTTCATTGAGGGGGTGATATTGGCCAGATCGCTCAACATACCACCACCATTACCGCTTCCCACGATCCCACAGCCATCAGAGAGCAAGGATGGGGTGTCAAGACCCAGCTACATAGCTTGACAACATAGTTGTGCAATAACAAGTTTTGTATCCACGCCTCCCACGATTAAAATCGGGAGTCCCCTCGCCGAATTATCTTTCCCCCACGGGCGTTGGTCTGATGATATCAGAAAAGGAGATTAGTCGAGTACTCATTATTTTAAAAAGGGAAAGATTGTTAAAAAAATCCAACACTATATTTCGGAGGGGGCGAAATCATGAGGGTAAAAGTGGTGGTTGATGGAAAAGAGATACCCATTAACGAGTTTGTTAACCAAATACTCGGTGGCGTGATATCAGGAGGGATTATGGCGCTAAAGGGCGTAGAGGAGGATTGGAAGACCATAGAAATCAGGGTGGAAAGGGTTAAAGAGTGACCACCCAAAAACTTCCATTAAACTTGTGAGGCCAAATCTTATAGTTCAACCCCTGGCAGAGACTGACAGGTATATCTCTGCGAAGACGTCGCGTTTCGCCTTGCAAATGGGGCAGATATAGGGAGGCTCTTCTCGGAATGCCACATAGCCACACTGCTTACAATACCAGAATTTCATAGCACCAACCACCTCCAAAATCCTTTTTTCTTTCTTAACTTCCTGAGTTGTTTCTGGGGTTATGTGACCGCTTAGGGCTCTTTCAATGAGCTTGCTAGGCCTACGCTCAGGCACTGGTTGCAGCTTTTTCTTTCCTTCGTATACTTCCTTACTCACAAAGAGACCACAGTAGCATGAGCCAAATTCCTCTACGTCTATGTCCCTGTAATCACAAGGACATATGATGTCCTTATCTAGATCAAAGATCCCTGTAGCATACCTGCATGGGCAGGAAGGATAACCATAGCGCTCTTCGTTGGTTTTTAGACCTTCAAGAAGGTCGTTTAGGAAAGATGCATCAGGGTTCAGCTTGTACCCCCTAGATTCTGCGTCCATTTCTACCCTTCTTCTAACTTCTTCAAGGGAAGTCAAGCTAGAGCACCATTTATTTGATCTTCTCTGAACCCAGTAATTATTACTTTATCATCAATCACTATAAGTGGAAAGAGCAGTTGTGCCCCGCGACTGGTAATTTCAGATTTGACTTTCTCCAAATCCTCTTTTGAGAGTAAGTCTACATCTACATATTCATACTCTACGTCCTTATCCTTGAGAAACTGCTTGGTTTTTTTACACCACGCGCAAGTACTGAGTGCATAGAGAAAGACTTTGTGCTTCTTATTATTTCCAGGTACTTTTTGGATCTTCATGACTATTAATAAAGTCTAAGGAAGTATTTTTAGATTTCTTGGAGGTCAGAATCTAAAACATGGCGAACCGCTCTTCTACATCGGAAAGGGCATAATTGTGAAAACAAAAAACTGTTTTTGATTTGCCTCTACATTATCATTATTTAAAAATTAACTGTCCCCTCTTCTATATCGAGAGAGGGGCTACCACTTAAAAAATTAGCCTTTTATTCCAAATTCCTTGATTAACAGGTTTTTGAATTCTTCCTTAGAGGGCACTCTCCCAGATATCACCACTTTATCGTTTATGACCACTGCAGGTGTCGAAAGGATATCGTACCTGTCGGCTTCCTCTGAAAGCGCAGAGATATGCGTCACCTTTACATTCAGTCCAAGCTCCTTAGAAGCTTCTATTGCCACTCTTTCTGTTGCCTTACACCTTGGACATGGAGGGTCTGCCCCAAAGATCATTATGGAATATTCTCCCATATTATCACCATTAACATATTTGGTTTAATTCGAATATATAAATATCTCTAAGAGTCGTTTAAATTTTCGGATTATTTCAGTAGACAAGAAAACTGAAAATTTTGACAATGCAATTGAAAAGCACGAATGCAGGCCTAGAACTTTAACATGGCTCAGTAATTATTCTGAAAAACCACACCTACCTATGAAGAGCGAGATTTCCAAAAGTTAGAAAATATTTCCAAGTAAAAGTGAGATGAAAGTCGAGATTATGATGACTGAGACTATGTAAACCACTCCTTTCTTCCAGTGAAATATTCTCATTATTGCTATCATGTTTGGCAAGCTCATCCCAGGACCAGTGAGGAGCAGAGCCAAAGCAGGCGCTTTGCCCATCCCTAGTCCCAGCAACATCTTAACAAAAGGCGCCTCAGTCATTGTTGAAAAATAACTTAAGGCGCCGATGATATTCGCCAAAAATGTTGATATCAAGTCGTTTCTGCCAACTGCAGATTTAACCCAAGCTTCTGGTAAGATTGCACCAATCACTCCAACTATGAAAACTCCAGCCAGCAACAAAGGGAATATCATTCTGACAAACCACAACGTTTCATTGATCCAAGCCTTGATCTCTAGGTATGACATTGTGCGCCAAACGTAAATTGAAAGTGGAACGAGGAGGATTATGAATATTAAGAACTTTTCCAAATAGGATCTTCCAACGCCCAAGTAATTAGGGAGCAGTAAGAGTGCCACTAGCAATATAATTAGCCCCAAAATCTTCCTGCTCTTGACGGGGGAGGAGGCTCCTAACTTCGAAGACCCCGCTTTTAGCTTTGTGCTCCTTTCAATATCTTCTTTCCTAAAGATGCTCACCATTATAAGACCCACCAAGAAGGACGTGGAAAGAGCCCCTATTATCCTCAATATGACAAAATCTAAACCCAAGATGCTACCTGTATATGTAATGGCCAAAATATTGAGTGCGGGTGCGGTCCATAGAAATATGAAGGCAGGTCCTATGCTGCTACCCCTCTTATAGAGACCAGAGGCTATAGGGATTATTGTACATGAGCAGACAGCCAGACCGAGGCTTGATATCGCCGCCAATGGAAAGGAGACAAGTTTGCTCCTTGCATATCCCAAATACCTTATTATTACATCCTTTGATAGGAAGGTGTTGATGGCCCCCGCAAGGAGAAAAGCAGGTATCAGGCAAGTTATTACGTGGAGAGCCACGTAGTCCACTAAAGAGTTTATCCCTGCCAAAATAAGGTTGATCAGCAATTCTAGATCCATTGGCAACCCTCGAGCGAATGAAACAATTATTATATTCGAATATTTGAATGTTTTGGAGGTTGAAAAATAAATTTTTGCTTATTTAACTTCGATTTTGTAAAGTCTTTTTCTGAACCATAATGCTACGTTTACCAAGGAGATCATAACAGGCACTTCAATCAAGGGTCCGATTACTGTTGCAAAAGCCTCCTTAGAGGCAAGACCGAAAACAGATACCGCAACCGCGATTGCTAATTCAAAGTTGTTGCTTGCCGCGGTGAAGGATAACGCGGTTACTCTCTTATAATCGAGACCTGACCGATTACCGATTAGGAAAGACAATAGGAACATTATGACAAAGTAGGAAAGGAGGGGCATTGCGATCATTGCAACATCCATTGGGAGTGTGACGATATACTCCCCCTTGAGGGAGAACATCACTATAATTGTGAATAGCAGAGCGAAGAGGGATGTTGGACTTAGTTTAGGCATAAGTACCTTGTCGTACCATTCTCTACCCTTTCTCTTTAAAAAGTAAAAGCGTGTGATCATGCCTCCAAAAAAAGGTATGCCCAAGTAAATTAGCACAGAGGTTGCAATCTCAACAAGAGAGATTTGAACGACAGTGCCTGTCCCTGCGATCCATGAGCTTACCAGCGTAATGTAGAAGTAGGCATATATTGAGTAAAATGCGATTTGGAATACCGAATTCAGTGCTACGAGTATTGCAGCCCATTCATTATCACCCTCTGCCAGGTCGTTCCACACTATGACCATAGCTATGCACCTAGCGAGACCCACAAGTATTATGCCGTTCCTGAATTCTGGGAAGGGGGCGAGGAAGACCCAGGCTAAAACGAACATTAGAAACGGGCCGACTAAGTAATTCAGCACTAGCGACTCTACCAGCATGGTCTTAGATCCCTTTGCGGTCACGATCTTCCTAAGTTCTTCGTACCTGACTTTGGCCAAGGGAGGGTACATCATCCATATCAGACCAATGGCTATGGGAATTGAAGTCGTGCCAACGCTCAACTGACCTAAGAGATCTGCCACTCCTGGAAATACGTAGCCCAACCCAATGCCAATTACCATCGCCAGGAATATCCATAGTGTTAAGAATCTGCTCAATATGGGAAGGCTAGGTTTTGAGTCGCCCATTGTCGACCCTCACAATTAATCTACAAATGACAATTTTTAGATATAAAAGTATATCTATTGCCTCGAGACCATAATCAATTATGGAAAAGAGCGTCTTTGAGCGTAGGGCAGATTTTTTTAGGGCATTGGCAGACCCAGTCCGTCTCAAAATCTTAGAGTTCCTGAAGGAAGGAGAAAGGTGTGTCTGTGAAATAATACCTTTTGTTGGTAGGTCTCAGTCGACTGTATCAAAGAACCTAGACGTACTCTACAGGACAGGAGTTCTGGAGAGGAGGGAGGATGGTCGGCGCACCTTCTATAAGATAAGGAGCCAAAAGGTATTAGAGCTCCTAAGTCTAGCAGATTCTTTGGTGTTGGATTGGTTATCCTCTTATGCAAAGACAGTAGAGTATCTCGAATCCAGAAATCAGAACAATAAATAAACGAAGAATGTAGATGAAATGAAGGACGTCTTAAGCTAAAATAAGTTTATCAGGGACTTTTCTTTTTTAAAGTCCAGCCGGTGGTGGATGATGATAATCGAGACCTTCGGAATAACAAAAGTCTTCAAGGCGCTGGTAGCAGTTGACCACATAAACCTCTCAGTAGAGGAGGGCGAGATCTTCGGACTATTGGGTCCTAATGGTGCAGGTAAGACAACACTACTATCAATGCTCGCGACAATACTCAAGCCGACGGAGGGGACCGCGAAAGTAAATGGTTATGATATTATTCACCAGCCGGCTAAGGTTAGGAAGTCAATAGGTATGGTCTTTCAGGCTCCGAGTTCGGACGAGCTCCTTACTGGATGGGAAAACCTCTATCTCCATGCCATGATGTACGGCGTCCCATCCAATGTGAGGCGGTCAAGGATAGACGAGGTTTTGGAGCTTGTTGATCTGAAGGATAGAGCAAAAGATCTTGTGAAGACTTATTCAGGGGGGATGAGGAGGAGGCTTGAGCTTGCGAGAGGGTTGCTCCACAAACCAAAAATCTTATTCCTAGATGAGCCCACTTTAGGACTAGACCCCCAGACAAGGAGCCACATATGGGATTATATAAGGAGGCTTTCCAAGGAAGAGGGCGTCACAGTCTTGATAACCACCCACTACATGGAGGAGGCTGACGCCCTTTGCGATAGGGTTGCCATAATAGATCACGGCAAAATAAGGGCGCTTGACTCCCCAGCAAATCTCAAGATGAAAGTAGGAAAGAGTATGATAAGGGCAAAGGTAAAGAACCCCAACGTGGAGAAGATAAAGAGTCTGCCTTATGTGAGCAAAGTTGAAGCCAAGGATGGAGATGTAACTATTATACTCTCAGAGGTTGGGGCGCACATTCAGGAGGTGCTGTGTAATCTGGGAGAGGCTTCCTTTGTGGAGCTGAGGGATCCGACCCTCAACGACGTGTTTCTACAGTTGACAGGAAGGGGGATAAGGGAAGAGTCGGCGGAGAGTTGGGAAGAAAAGTTAATTCAGGTGAGGACAAATGGGTGAACTCTCAGGACTTTATGCCCTTTGGTACAGGGAAGTTAAAGTCTTCCTTAGAGAGAGATCCAGGATAATCTCATCCATAGTTAACCCGATCATCTGGCTGGTCGCTTTTGGCGGAGGTTTGGGTTCGACCATCTCATTCGGGGGTGCAGACTACCAAACATTCATATTTCCAGGGGTGCTGATGCTCACCGTGCTCTTTACCTCAATTTTCTTTGGGCTTTACATAGTCTGGGATAAAAGGATGGATTTTTTCAAGGAGGTGATGGTCGCACCCCTCAGTAGGCTCACGCTTTTCACTGGCAAGATGATGGGAGGGTGCACGGATTCGCTCCTGCAAGGATCTTTTCTAATAATCATCGGATTATTTTTCAACATTAAGTATACCCCTTACTCTCTAGCCCTCGTCATACTCTTCCTGCTCTTTCTTTCAGCAGCCACCACAAGTTTAGGATTGGCCATAGGGGCGCAGCTGAGCAGCTTTGAGGGCTTCGGCCTAATTCAAAGCTTTGTAATTATGCCGCTCTTCTTCCTATCAGGCGCACTTTATCCGCTTGAAAACCTCCCAGAGTGGTTGCTGGTTGTGACCAGAGTTAATCCCCTGACTTACATAGTGGACGGGATGAGGGGAGCATTATTGGGGCTCAACCACTTCCCTATTTGGATGGATATCGGGGTGGGATTGGTATTTATGGTCACCATGATTTTGGCAGGTACATTGAGCTTCATGAGGATGCATTAAAACCAAAAGAAGAAAGAAAAAAATAAAAACATAATACAAAGGAAGAGAGCAGGAAGAATGAATATGAGGATCAAGACTACTGTTTTGAGCATCATCGAGAGAACTAAAGACACCTGGAGCTTTCGTTTCACCAAACCAGAGGGATTCAAGTATCTACCAGGTCAGTACATGTTTGTATCAGTCCCCAATAATGGGGGTTTATTGACAAAACCCCTCTCAATTTCCAGTAGCCCCCATGAGGATTTTTTGGAGGTCACGAAAAGGCTAACGGGGCACGATTTCTCGAATGCTATGGCAGGGCTCCATGTTGGTGATGAGGTCTATATTGATGGACCCCACGGCAGCTTCACCTTCATGGGAGAATATTCAAAGGTCGGAATGCTGGCGGGAGGTATAGGGATAACACCACTCATTAGTATGATAAAATATTGCACTCATGCGGGAATTCATTCAAACATAATATTGCTTTATGGTAATAGATCGGAAGACAACATACCATTCTTTGAAGAGTTGGCCCAGTTGTCGAAAGAAAATAAGAATTTCAAGGTGTTTCACACGCTTTCCCGTGCGGGGGAGGCTTGGAAGGGCAGGAGGGGCCACGTGGACTCCGAAATGATTAAGGAATTCATACCTGATTATGGTGGGAGGGTCTTCTATGTGTCGGGACCTCCAGGTCTTGTGAAGGACTGTGCCCAACATCTGAGGTCCTTAGGGGTAAGTGAGGAAAGAATCAAAACTGAGAATTTCACTGGTTATTGATTTGGCTCGTAAAGGCTCGCCGCAGCCCTATCTATGACTTCAGATAACGCAGGATGTATATGGACAGCCCTCCTGATGTTTTCTAGGGTGCCATCTCCACACCTCATGGCAACTAAGACCTCGTGTATTAGGACTGAAGCATCATGCCCAAGGATATGACATCCTAGGATCTTGCCGGTCCTCCGCTCGACTAGAAACTTTACGAAGCCTTCATCCTCACCAATAGCCTTCCCCATGCCAGTATCGGCATACCTGTAAAAACCAACCAGGTAGTCAACGTTCTCAGCCTTAAGCTGTTGCTCCGTTTTCCCGACACCGGCAATCTGAGGACTAGTAAATATAGCGTGGGGGATGGCAGTGTAGTCAACAGGGATCATGGAGTCAGGGTTCATAATGTTGTGGTAGGCGTATTCAGCCTCAAGGTTTGCTGCATGTTTGAATGGGTATCGACCAATAATGTCTCCCAGTGCGAATATGCCATCGACATTCGTCCTCAGGAATTCATCCACAATGATAAAGCCCTTGGTATCGGTTTTAACCCCGGTCCTCTCCAGATCGAGGAGGTCTGAGTTTGGCCTCCTCCCCGTCGCTACCAGTAACTGGTCAGAAGAAATTACACGCTGGTCTTTAGTCTCCAAGTTTTCGACTTTGACGTTGTAATTGTTGCCATCTTTCGATACCACAAGAGGAATGTATCCAGTGAAGACATTGTATCTTTTTGAGAATATATGTGTGAAAGTGGAGGAGATGGATTCGTCCTCATTTGGGAGTAGAACGTTCCTACGCTGAATTATGTTAATCTGAGAGCCCAGGGATCCGAAGAAGTGGGCGAGCTCTGCGGCGATGTATCCCCCACCAAGTATAGTTAGAACTCTGGGCGGATTTTCAAGTCTGAGAGCTTCATTGCTAGTTAGATACCCAGATTCTTTTAAGCCAGGGACATTTGGCACCTCAGGTCTACTACCCGCGGCGATTAGAATTTTCTCCCCACGGATCCTCTCTCCATTAACTTCAAGTGTCTTTAGGTCAACAAATCTGCCTTCTCCCTTGAATAAAACAGGGTTTGTTGATCTCTTCAAGTTCCTTTCAATTTCAAGGGACTCAGTATCCACCATCTCCCTTACTCGCCGAACGATTCGACTGAAGTCAATTTCAAAGCCCTTAATGTTAATGCCAAATTCATGGGCATTCCTTAATACCTCCACCACGTCCGCGCTATGGATCAGCATCTTTGATGGAATGCAGCCTCTATTAAGGCATGTACCACCCAGCGGACCCTTTTCAATTATGGCAACATTCATGCCAGACTGGGATGCTGCGACCGCAACCTCCAATCCAGACCCGCTTCCGATTACAATAAGGTCGAATTCGCGCAATTTCTCCCCCTTTTTAAACCCCCGTGGCAAATATATATGGATTGAGCTACTCTTAAAGGATGAGCGGGATAGTGGGTTTATGGGTGAAGGTCAAACGGGTAGTGGAAAAGTAAATGATCTCATAATAGTGGGCTGCGGTCCAGCGGGTGTCTCCGCAGCAATATATGCCAAGAGGAAGATGCTCAACATTTTAGTCATAAGTAAAGACGTCGGTGGGCAGGTGCTTTTGACCGGGTTTATTGAGAATTACCCTGGTTTTGATGGTGTGCGGGGCGAGGCGCTTGTACAGATCTTTGAGAGGCAACTTAAGGGGTTGGGTGTTGATGTGATGATTGGAGAGGTTGAAAAAATTGAGAAGGAAGGAAACGTTTTCAAAGTCATAACAAACGAGGGGGATTTCTTTAGCAAAGCCGTCATTGTGACAGGTGGCAGCACCTACAAGAAGCTCAACATCCCTGGTGAGGACAGACTCATAGGCAGGGGGGTTAGCTTCTGCGCGACCTGTGATGCTCCTTTCTCAAGAAATAGGGAAGTTGCAGTTGTAGGTGGGGGGAATGCAGCATTGCAAAGTGCTGAGCTCTTATCGCGCTATGCAAAGAAAGTTTACATAATCCATAGAAGGGATAGGTTCAGGGCTGACGAAGTACTTGTTGAGAGGGTCAAAAAGCACCAGAACATCCAGTTTATAATGAATTCTGTTGTAACTGAGATTAAGGGAGAGAAGAGGGTTGAAGGCATTACCGTGAAGGACAGAGATGGGAATCTATCGGATATGAAAGTCGAGATGGTATTCATAGAGGTGGGCAGGGAAGTGAAGGTTGATTATGTGAAACACCTGGTCAAGACAAATGAGTGGGGGCAAATAGTTGTGGATAAAAATCAGAGGACCACATGTGATGGTTTATTTGCAGCAGGAGACATAACGGATGGGCCATACCAGCAAGCGATAATAGCAGCGGGTCAGGGTGCAGTCGCTGCCCTCTCTGCTTACGATTTCTTAATGGAGAAGGGATTAATAGATTAGAGAAGAGTGGAACCATCAAAGGAAAAATTGAAATCAAGTTGAAAATTGAGAACGGAAAATAGAAAATGCGTGTGGCGTCCTCTCTATGACTTGAGTAAGGAGCTCTCAGCCTTTTCCTTTTGACCAAGATTCATCGGTCCCCAAAGCACATTTTGCTGGGAGCATAACTTCCTCAACGATGCTCCAGCGTTAAACCTGCCTCTACTAAGAATTAAAAAGAAATTATAATGTGATTTATAGGAGACGATTCAGGTAGAACCTCTTGCCAAATCTGTTGCTATTTTGGCGGCTTCTTCAGGCTCTTCTACGAAATGCATCTTTACTATGTGCCTATGATCAATGTAACCATCGGGGAACATTATCGGGAGCCTGTCCGCCAACATCCCGGTGCCCCTCAAGACTACAATGGGTTTCCTCAGGTTGTAGGCAATTGATACTTCTGTGAGTGTCCCTACGCCCCCTGCGACAACAATCACAGCATCGCTACTCCTGACCACAATCGAGCTCCTAGAAGTGAATGTCTGACCTGTTCTGATCTTCACTGTGTTGTGTGGATTAAACCAAGGATGGTCTGGTCCTATGTCCTCAAGCTCTCTGGCGAGAATCCCAACTGTTATCCCGCCTGCTTTTCTTGTAGCCTCGGCTACCACGGTCATCAGACCGCCGTTTCCCCCAGTTATCACTATAGCACCTAGTCTTGCCAAGGCCATACCCAATCTTTTTGTCTTATCTTCCACTTCTGGTGGTACGGGATCGTATGTGGTTAGTACTCCGATTTGTACCATGATATTTACTAAAGGGAGGGGGTATTTTAATATTTTATAATCTTTATAAATTTTAAAAATAATTTTTCGGCACTTTTTATATTAAAAATTAAAAATCATATATCCGATTAAACTATTTTTCAATTAGCGTTCCTAGGCAAAGAAAAATCATCCCAGACCACTGGAACTGCCCCTCTGAAGCATATGAAACGTCCGTCCTCTAACGAGACTTTGAACGAGATCGTAGCAAGCCCCCTCATGATTCCCTCCCTGACGATCTCATAGAATTTGGGGTCGGTCTCTACATTAGGGCTGAGAGAGAGCGCGTCCGGTCGCATGATCACAAAGACGAGGAGGGGGCGGGCACCAGGATACTCCAGCATCCTCTTGATTTGTCGACTCCCCCTTGAGGTGGGTGCATCTGGAAAAAGTGCAATTCCATCTCTGCATAATGTGCAGCCCTTAACCTCAGTGATATAACGCACCCCATCTCTCTCCAAAAGGAAGTCAATCCTAGAATCATCGTGTTTCACCTCCTCGGCAACTATTTCATAGTCCAAGATTGAGAGTTCAATCGTCCTTTTCAAGATAGAGTTGGGCATTCTTGAGTCTGTGATCACCCAATTTCCCGACGAATGGACTGCCAAAACATCGTACTGAGTCTTTCTGCCAGTGCCTTGGGTCTGAGCCTCTCTAAAGAGAACAGGGGCGCCTGGTATGAGGAGCTCACGGAGCCTTCCTGGATCGTGGAGGTGGCACATCAAATTTCTGCCCTGATACTCCAACAATACTGTAAAGCGATTCGGTCTGCTTATGAAAATGCCTCTCTGTATTTTCCCAGCCACCTCGAGGAGGGGTGTAACTCCAGGCATATTGACACGCCTCACCTATTATTCCCTTCATCAATTAATATTAGGGGGTTCCTCTTTATCCTCTTTGAAGGATTATGGATGAAATTCTCTCACACTTCTCCAAGCCGATTCAGAGGCTGCTAGAGGAGAGAGGGTTTAGAGATTTCACCGAGCCCCAGAGGAGGGCTATCCCGACCATATTGGAAGGGAAGAACATTCTCATAATAGCCCCAACAGGGACAGGGAAGACCGAGGCGGCATTCCTCCCCATATTGGACAAGATTGTCAGGGAAGGGGGAAGGGGAGGTGTGAGAGTTCTTTACATAACACCACTGAGGGCTTTGAATAGGGACCTCATGGAGAGGTTACAGTGGTGGTGCGGGAGGCTGGACCTTAGAGTAGCCGTGAGACATGGAGATACTGAGACGAGGGAGAGGGGAAAGCAGGCTATGGTACCCCCAGACGTTCTGATAACCACTCCAGAGACTCTGCAGGCTATACTCCCCGGGAAGAGGTTAAGGAGACACCTCTCCAAGGTGAGGTGGGTTATAGTTGACGAAGTTCACGAGCTAACAAATGACAAGAGGGGGAGTCAGCTCTCGGTCGGACTAGAGAGGCTGAGGAGGATAACAGCGACAGAGCCACAGATAATAGGGCTCTCTGCAACCATAGGATCGCCTGAGGAGGTTGCCAAGTTCCTGGTTGGGGTGGATAGGGACTGTGAAATTGTGAGGGTCTCAGTAGCGAAAGATATGGAATTGGATGTAGAAATGCCAGAGGCTAACGATGAGGATGTGAGGCTGGCTGAGAAGATAGCAACCTTCCCTGAGGTCGCGGCGAGGCTTAGGAGGATAAGGGAGCTCGTGGAGAGGCATAGGTCTACGCTTATTTTCACCAACACTAGATCCGAGGCGGAGATCCTAGCCAGCAGGTTCAGGGTCTGGGACATGAACATGCCGGTGAGCATACACCACGGCAGCCTTGCAAAGTCATCGAGGGTGGAGGCTGAGACCAGCCTAAAAAGGGGCGAGCTGAAGGGGGTTGTGTGCACTTCGTCCTTGGAGCTGGGTATAGATATTGGGAGCGTTGACCTTGTGGTACAATACAATTCGCCTAGGCAAGCTACTAGGCTCCTTCAAAGGGTTGGAAGGGCAGGACACTGGGTTGGCGGGACCTCCAAAGGCGCAATAATCACAATGGACTCTGACGATGCGCTCGAGTCCCTGGTAATAGTCAAGCGGAGCCTTAGGGAAGAATTGGAGGAGGTAAAGATAATACGAAAGCCACTCGATGTCCTTGTCCACCAGATAGCGGGCTTGCTCTTGGAATATGGCAGGGCAACCATCGAGGAGATTCTAGAGATAGTAAGGAGAGCCTACCCGTTCCAGGATCTCACAGAGGATGAGCTCAGTGATGTCTTGAATTACATGAGCGAGAGGAGACCGAGGCTCGCACTATACGTACCAGAGGAGGGCGTGGTGATTAAGACCAGGCCCTATGAAAGTATCTTCAGGTACTATTTTGAGAACCTCTCAATGATACCCGAGGAGAAACACTACTTGGTAATAGATGAGGAGAAGGACGAACCCATCGGTACATTGGATGAGGCATTTGTGGCAGAGTATGGCGAGCCAGGAGTGAAGTTCATAGTCAGAGGCGCACCATGGAAGATAGTCCAAGTCTACAAAGATGTGGTTTATGTCAGGACGGAGGAGGATCCAACAGGAGCCATACCAGACTGGGTGGGAGACGAGATACCTGTGCCCTTCGAGGTGGCGCAGGAGGTCGGGAGGATAAAGGGGAGAGTATGCCAACTTTTAAGGAGAGGCATGCCCTTTGAAGAGGTTATCGAACAGCTTAGGGCAGATTACCCTGTATCAAGAGAGTTGCTCGCCAAGGCGCTGGCAGAAGTGAAAGAGCAGGCTGAGGGGAAATGGGAGGTACCCACTGACAGTATAATCACCGTAGAAGGTTGGGAAGGATATGTTATAGTGAGTTGCTCCCTCGGACTCATGATAAATAAGACGCTCTCGAGGATACTCGCGTATTTGATCACAAAGAGGACTGGGAGTGGTGTTGGGGCTTCTCAGGACCCTTACAGGATCTACCTGAAGACCTCTGTTGATGCTGGAATGGTGGCTGAAGTTCTGAGAGAACTTGATCCCAAGGATGTTGCCAGGCTGGCTGAGGTTTCCGTAGAGAAGACAGGACTCTTCAGAAGACGGCTGCTTCATGTTGCTAAAAGGTTTGGAGTTGTGGAGAAAGGTGCAGATCTGAGTGATGTTGGGATGCAGCAACTTGTTGAGAGTATGAGGGGCACTGTGGTTTGGAGAGAGGCTATGAAGGAAGTGTTATTCAAAGACCTTGATGTTGAGGGGCTCGAAAGGTTTGCAAGAGGGCTAAAGGAGGGCGTCTTCAAGATAGTTTTAATGGGAAAGGACCTTCCCCTATCACCCTTGTCTAGAGTCGGTATAAGGAAGTTGAGCTGGAAGACAGACCTTGTCCCGGCAGACAGGCTCAGGAGGATCCTAATAGAGGCTGGAAAAGCAAGACTTCTTAATGAGGCAAGGGTTGCTGTATGCTCGGAGTGCTTCAGGTACGTAGAGAATGTCAAGATCAGGAGGTTTTTAGAAGGGCTTACTTGCCCAGAGTGTAAGTCAAAGAAGATAGGCCTGGTGGATGGAGATCTATTAGAGGTGGCTCAGATGGCTTCAGAAAGGGCGGAGAGGGGCAGAGTCTCAGATAAGTTCAAGGAGATTTACAGGGCGGTGCTGGAGAGCGGGGAGTTGATAGGGATCTACGGATTACCGGCAGCTCTAGCACTGGCAGCCAAAGGGTTGCCTAAGACAGCAATTGTAATGCTGGCATCCTCTAAAACCCCGGACATAGACTTCCTCGTGGACATGATCCTGAGAGAGGAGAGAGAGGTTTTGAGGAAGAGGTACAAGAGAATGCAACCGCGCAGCGAAGCAGACATGCAAGTTCAGAGCTAGAGAGGACATTTTTATCAAATTTAATGTTCTCCAAGGGACGACTTGGTCTTCGGGCGTATATTTTTATAATTTTTAGGGGAATTATTATCCGGGTGAATGGTTTTGGTGAAGGTCATATGGCTTGGGCACGCAGCATTTCAGATTAAAGGTAAGGACAAAACAGTTTACATAGACCTTGGGGAGGGGGCATCGCCCTCGGATAAGGCAGATCTTGTACTTGTAACGCATTCCCACTGGGACCACTTTGACCCGAAGGTCATAGAGAGGGTGAGAAAAGAAGGGACTGTAATAATCGCTCCGAGGGATTGCATTTCAAAATTGAGGGCGGGAGCAAGGGTTGTGGAGCCAGGCGATAGGCTGAAGGTCGACGATCTCGAAGTCAGAGCAGTACATGCATACAACGTAAAGAGGTTCAGGTCTCCGGGTGTTCCTTTCCACCCGAAGGGTTTCGGCGTTGGTTATGTATTGAGCATCGATGGTAAGAGCATATACCATGCAGGAGACACAGATCTCATACCCGAAATGAAAGAGCTGAAGGGGGTAGACGTGGCAATTCTGCCCACTGGAGATACCTACACGATGGACAACCAAGATGCTGCCGATGCAGCTATCATAATAAATCCCAAGATCGCGATCCCGATGCACAGCTGGAATACAGACCCAGAAGAATTCCGGAGAATAGTCGAGTCGAAATCTGGAGTCTCTGTCAAGATCTTAAAGGTAGGCGAGGAGCTAGAGTTGTGATAGCCCAACTCGTATAGCGGTCCCACAACAAAGAACAGAGCGGAGTCAAGGCTGTTGAGGCTGGGGAGAAGACCCTGCAATAATGCTGACCAAGGTTTTACGGTCTATCTCAGCGCGTGTCCTCCACCCGATGTAAAGATTGCCCTCCTCATCTTCATCCAAATAGCCCCTTCTTATAAATCTGTTAAGGTCTTGGTCGATCTTCCAGTCAGGAAATTTCTCTCTAAGAAGGTCTTCAACCTCCCTCCTGGTGGCCCTCCCCTGTTTTGAGGTTATGTAGGCCAGCGCTGCCGCTAGGACGGCCAGCGTGTCTATCCTCCAGCCTGAAAGTGAAGCCTCGCCGATCTGCAGTGGAGATTTGCAGATGACATAAAAGCGGGCCTGCTCAAGATCTTCATCTGTAGGGGTTTGATGGTCCAGACCATCCTCGTAGACGATTTTGATCTCCAGTCCGAGCTCCTCCAGACGCCTCTCTAGGAGCTTTATTATCTTCATGTAATCCTTTCCCAATACCTTCCTAAGCTCCCACCCCTTAGCGCCAGGGAGGCGGTGGTGCTGGAAGAGCAGGAGCTGGGCAGCCTTCTTGAGTTTTCGCGATATAGTGACGTCCTCACTCATTTTTAATCCCCTCTGTTCTGTCTTTTGGATTTCTCATTGCCATCCATTTTTCGTAGTTTATAGAGATTGGTACGGATTTGCCCCCTTTCTTCTGCATCTGCTTACCCGACATCTCTATCATGATAGTCTCTTCTACTGGGTTGATGATGAGGTCAGCATGCCCGTTTGATATGATGAAGCTGAGTGCATATGCCCTTAAAAGAGTCTCTTCATATGTGTCCCTGATTACGAATTTCCAGTAGTCCAAGGGCCCTCCTTTTGAAGCTTCTGCCAGCTCCTCCTGGAGTTTCCTGACCTCTTCGTTGAATGCCCGCTCTGAGAGGAATTTTAACTTGATCAGCTCTGAGACAGACAACGTTTTTTCTTCGGGGAACTGGGCTGCCTCGAGCTCTTTCATTCTCTGGGATAGTGGGAGGAGTACCCTCCAGTATTCCAGCGCTTCGGAGAGCCTCTTTGGAGTCAGCTGTTCAGCAGCTATCAAAGGTCTCCACGCAGCGAGGAGAGCGGAGGCTAGCTCCTCCTT
Source organism: Methanosuratincolales archaeon (assembly GCA_014361445.1). Classification (GTDB taxonomy): domain Archaea; phylum Thermoproteota; class Methanomethylicia; order Methanomethylicales; family Methanomethylicaceae; genus WYZ-LMO10. Next base: position 23,851 of record JACIVQ010000017.1, read on the forward strand.
TCCTAGAAGCTTTATCTTGACTTCTACTAGGAAGGGGTCTATAAACAAACCCGAGGCGCGCCTCTTGACCCAGTCGCTCTGAAGCTTGACCATTAGCGATAACTCCTTCAGAGCTTCAGCGTCCATTAGAAGTTCGTCAAGAAGCTTCCACTGGGGCAAAAGTCGCTTCAAAACCTGCAACTTTTGTGGGACGTCTACCAGGAATGGGTCCTCCCCCTTTGCCCTTATGCTTTGGCAAAGGTTTATTATGCGGGCGAGTTCCTCGTAGTACTCTTCCTTATGCGCGCGCTGCGGCAGCTTTGGCCACCTCCGACCTTCCGTGAACGTTTTGGACGAAGATGATGTTTGCGAACTCGCCCACCGCAGTAAGCTGGCTAGGAGTGATCACTATAAACTGCACGTCTGAGCTGTCGTTCATGAAGGAGAAGAGCATCCTCATCATTGACTCCCTGTTGTGAGGGTCCATGTGTACATCGAACTCGTCGACCGCCCTAACAGGCGATTTCAGGTGATCCTGCAGAGCCAAAAGGAAGGCCATAGTCGCGACAGCCCTCTCCCCTCCGCTTTGGGAATACGCATCAAGGAGAACGGGGGGGGTCCCCCGGAACCCCACCGTGATCTCGACACCTGCCTTATCTGGGTCGTCCATGTTTAAGAGGCGTATTGCTCCAGTTCCGCCGACCCTTCCCAAGACAGACCGGTAAGTAGGGTTTATCTCCTCTATTAGCTTTTCCATAACCCCTCTCCAGACCCTCTTTCTCTCCTCCAACTCTTCAATTGTCTTCCTCCTGTTTTCCCCTACAACTTCTGCCTTCTGTTTCAGTTCGTTGTAGGTTTTCAAGTAGGCCTGGTACATGGAAGGGGAGTCTTCAGGGACATCCCCCAGGGATAGAAGGTGAGCGTTTACAAACTTTATCTCATCTGAGATCTCAAGAAGCGTCCTTGTTGTCTCAATTCTCTCCCCAGCTTTGTCTTTGAACTTCTCAGACTCCATTAGGGCGGCCTTAGCCTCCTCTAGGGAGGATCGCAGCTCTTTGAGTTCCCTCTCAAGCTCCTCTTTGCGGTAGCGCATCACTGCCTCGTCAATCCTCACCTCCACGTACTTCTTGACGACCTCGTCGAGCCTCTCGTCTACAAGGCCGAGCTCCTTCAGCACTGCCTCTCCGTTTTTCACACCCAGAAGGAGAGTCCGGAATTTTTCCTTAAGAAGGAGGTATTCTCCCCAGAGGGCTCTCGCCTCCTCGCCTTTGGTGTGGATGCCCTTCTCTATAGCCTCTAGCTGGGAGGATTTCAGGCGCATCTTCTCCTCGATCTGTGCCACCGCACGTTCGTTCTTCAATATCTGCGCCCATATCAACTCTCTCTCAAGGTAGGCTTTCCTCTCCAGCAAAGACTTCTTCTCATAGTACTTGTCGTTCAGCTCCTTCCAGTATGCCAAGGTTTGCTCAGCGCTGGCGAGAAGTTGGGAGGTAGCCTCCTCCTCACCCAAAATCCTGTTCAGCCTCTCCTCCGACTCGTATATGGCGCGCCTGTACTGGGAGAAGCCGACCGCTTCTTCAACCATCCTGAGCTTCTCTTCTGGAGAGGTTATCGCGAACTCCTCTATCATGTTTTGGTGCATTATTATGAGCATGTTATCGGGGTTCATTCCCACGCCCTTGAACAGCCGATTAACGTCAAATTTACTTACCTGCCTGCCGTTTATCTCGAACCAGTATGTCCCATCCTTCTTAAGATACCTCGAGACTGAGATGATGTCGTTGTTTATGTAGGGGACAGGGCGCTTCCCGTTTTCGGCTCTGTTGTCCAACACCAGCGTGACCCTTGCTGTGTCTTTCCCCCTGCGTATCAAATCAGCAAGCTTCCTAGATCTCTCAGTGTAGCTCTGCCCTGTTGCGACGGATATTGCGATAAGTATTGATGACTTCCCGGCACCGTTAGGACCGCATATCAGATTCAGACCACGACTGAGGGGCACCCTAGCGTACTCATAAGACATGAAATTCTCCAGTACCACCTCGAGTATTGTGAGAGAGCTCATTTCGGGAACCCCTCAGGGCGCCTCAAATTCCACAAAAGACCCTTATAAGCCTCACTTTTGTCTATCATAGCTTGTTTCCTTGAAATGGTTATAAGGAGATCTTCTTACAATCACATATCAATTTATGCGATTATTTTTTATTAAATTTTTTATTTATATAATTTTAAAAATAATTTAAAACTTTCCTTGCTTTCCAAAAAGGCGAGTAAAGTTTATGTAATGATGTTTATTTTTTAATTGGTGTTCATGGCGATCCTGAATGGGAGACATCGAGATAAAACAGCTGATACACAACGGAGTCCTGATACCCGTTTACAAGCCTGTTGGGTTCAAGATAAAATTCAGGGGAGAAGAGCTTGCACTTAGCCCAGAGCAGGAAGAAATGGCGGTGGCGTGGGTCAAGAAACTATCAACAGATTATGTCAAGGACAAAGTCTTTGTTAGGAATTTCTTTAAGGACTTTGGAAAGGCGTTAGGGGTTAAGGGAAAGGTAAGTCCTGAAGATTTTGATTTCTCTGAGATAATCGCCTGGCTGGAGAAGGAGAAGGCAAGGAAGGAGGGGATGAGCAAGGAGGAGAAGAAGGCACTGGCGCAGGAGAGGAAGAGAATAAGGGAAGAGAATAAGAAAAAGTATGGCTTTGCGATCGTAAACGGAATGCCGATGGAGATATCCAATTACATGGTGGAGCCTGCTTGTATCTTCATGGGCAGAGGGGAGCATCCGCTCAGGGGCAGGTGGAAGCCGGGGGTCAAAGCAGAGGACATAACCCTAAACCTATCTCCGGACGCGAAAGTGCCTGACCCACCGAACGGGGGGTCTTGGAAGTCGATCGTATTCGATCCCACGTCGCTCTGGATAGCCAGCTGGAGGGATAAGCTCAGGGGCAAGATGAAGTACGTGTGGCTCTCTGACACTGCGTACATAAAGCAAGTCAGAGACATAGAGAAATTCAACAAAGCGTGGGAGCTTGAGAAATTGATTGACAAAGTGAGGGAACACATAAAGAGAGGATTGGAGTCGCACGATCTTCTGGAGAGGAAGATAGCGACTGTGTGCTACCTCATTGATGAGTTGAAACTCAGAGTTGGCGATGAGAAGGACGAAGACGAGGCGGATACCGTCGGTGCCACTACGCTCAGACCCGAACATCTGAAGTTCAACTCCGACGGCACAATAACTTTTGACTTCCTTGGCAAGGACTCCGTCCGATGGGTCAGCACCATTAACCCGCCTGAGGTTGTCTACAGAAACTTGAAGGAGTTCATAGCGGAGGGGAACGAGACGATTTTCAACGGGGTAAGGTCCCAAAAGGTAAACGCGTATTTAGCAGAGGTTATGCCAGGGCTTACTGCAAAAGTTTTCAGGACTTACCATGCCTCCACGGCAACAAAGAGGGCGCTCCAAAATGCCGATGTGGACAGAGATGATCCAGTATACATCAAGAAGTATTATGCCACTATGGCAAATTTGGAGGCCGCGAAGGTTTGCAACCACAAGAGGAAATTGCCAAAGAATTGGGAGGAGAGCCTCCGAAAGAAGATTGAGAGGCTTAAAGTCCTAAAGGAGAAGAAAGCCAAAAAGGAGAAGATAGAAGAGCTAAAACTTAAGATCAATGCGATGAAAGCGACAAGGGATTATAATTTGAACACCTCTTTGAAAAACTACATAGACCCGAGGGTTTATGCGGACTGGGGGAGGAGAATAGACTTCGACTGGAAACTCTACTATCCAAAATCACTCCAAAGAAGATTTGCGTGGGTTGACGGGGAAGACCGGTTGCAGGATCTCAATGTTTAATGGTAGAATTTGCTCTTTTTTAAACCTTAAACTTTAATTAATAAATTTATATTTTAGCATTTAATTTATGACGTTGAACGAACCTAGTTGGTGTCATATATGGTCCTTGCGGGAAAAATCTTCAAAGTCAAAGAGGATGTGGATCTGATCACAATCTCGGGAAAGCTGAAGGGATACCGACAGGAGGAAGAATTTTCGCATGGTGACGAAAAAGTCACACTGATTACAGAGATAGGGGAGCTAGTTTTGGGATCAGACTACCTCGAAGGGACTTTCTTCCAAGATATTCCATTCACCGTAAAGCACAGAGGAGGGGAACGCCTCGTAATCAAGACCATAGAGGCACCGTTTCTATTTCAGATTAACGGGGAGAGGATACTCCTTGTCATTCTTGAGAAGAAGAGAACCGCTAACAACATAGCAAATCAACTGAGCAAAATATTATTCATCTCAACAGGAAGTATTGTGGAAGCTAAGATCTTGCCTGAGACCCTCAGGAGGTTCCACGAGGCGAATCCAGAAGACACAAAGGTCATATTCTTTGATGGGGTGGACATCCCGAATGTAGACAAACTCTCGCTTTATGGGTCTCAGCTCGCAGACACCGCTCTGTACAACGAGTATCTTACCCATGGAACCATATGGTACATCGTTTTTAAATCGAGGAAATACGGCATTGTTGCTGGAGTTACAAGAAACTCCGTTGTGACGGCATTCAGCGAGGTTAAGCCGAGGGAGTTTCTTGAGTACATTAAAGAGGAGATCTTTCCCCTCATAGATTGAACCCCACAAATAAACTCAAGGGGGTTCTTGCTCCTGAGGGCTTCGCTAATCTGTTTTCCAGCCCTTCCCCTAACACTTCGCAGGTATATACTTGCTAATCTTCGGTTATAAGACTGACTG
>JACIVQ010000018.1 GCA_014361445.1 Methanosuratincolales archaeon
GAAAAGGCGGATAAGGAGACGCTGGAAAAGTTTATATTAAAAAGGTAGAAACCCCGCAAAGTTATATCAATAAGAGTATCGATCTTCTTCATTGATAAATTTTTCATCATTTCCTTTGGTAGCAGATTTTCCAAAAGTTTATCGATCTTCTTCATTGAGGCAATCTTCTTAGTTTCTTCAATTATCAAATTGTATCTATTGTAAAAATTGTTAAGGCAATCGATTACCTTTTTTAATTCTTCATTGTTAGGAATGGCTCGATTCTTCCTTTCGACGTCAAATTCTTTTAGCCTTTTTTGGGTTTCCTTGAGGATCTGATCTAGGTTTTGAATGGTTGAGTCAATAGTTTCGGTCGCGTGCGCTCTCTGGCTTTCATCGCTTATTGCACCATTCAATCCTTGTTTCATATAGTTGCAGATACTTTCCAAAGTAGATTCAATATAAAGAAGCCCTTCGCCCTCTTTGTATAGCTTTATGAACTTGCCGATTTCTTCGAGGGCCGAATAGGGTTTATGACCTATTTGGCTGGGTTTCAAGTTTAACAAATTTTTGATATATGGATCGACTTCTCTGAATTTTCCAAAATCGTTTGAGATAAGGGATCTCATACCAGAGAAAATAATTGCCATTTGCCTGAATATGGCCTTGCTTGCCTTCTCAACCGACTGCTGTAAGTGATATAATGAATAATTATAGAAAACTTTGCTTTTTTTATCATTTCCAATAATTTCATAGAATTTTCCCTTTTTATAAAGAAGTTTAGCAGTATCAAGGTCGGCTTCAGCATAATCTAGCCAATCTCTTTCTGATACATCTATCAGTCTTTTTTTGTCTGTCATAACAACTTCTCGATTTCCTCCAACTTTTCTGCAACTTTTTTGCCCTTCTCGGTGAGAGAGATCAACCTGCGGCGGGGGAACTCCTTCTCGAGCTCCTCCTGGATGAGATCAGCGTCCTTGAGCTTCCGGAGGGCGTTGTATAAAGAAGTTTGAGAAAAATCACCTTTATTCAGGATGTCTGAAATTGTCGAGCTGTCATTTTCTAGCAGGTACACTAGGACACGGCAAGCACTCTTTTGTTCTAGCAAATCTAACCCATTCATGTCTCTCAGTTTATTGATTACCGTTTAGCGTTAGATAATAATTTTTAATGCTTATATGTTATCGGTAGACGATAACTATATATACTGCTTATATATAATGTATAAGCGGAACCAATAAAGGAGGAAGAGATATGGTAAAGGTTGGAAAGCCGGGTTTTGATGGTCGGGAGGTCTTGGTTAAGATCCCGAATAACCTCCTGGCGGAAATAGACGAGCTCTGGCCAAGGGCGCAGTGCACCTCCAGGAACGAGTTCATCCGCAGAGCCCTGTGGGAAAAGGTCCAGAGGGTAAAGCTGCTGGCGGAAAAGGAGGCGGCGGTGCCGTGTTCCTGAAGCTCACGAAGCGGAACGGCGAAGTGACTAGGTGCGAACTGAGGAAGCACCTGCGCTACGGTCGTGGGAAGAAGATCACGCCCGAGAAGGCAGACGAATTAGTGAAGTCTGGGAAGTTACTCAGCTATGCGGTTATCGGCGGCTTCGAGACTTACACGTGGGAGGTGCCGGCATGAAGTCCGCCCAGGTGACGATCAGCCAGCTGAGGCACGCCATCAAGGAGGCCGCCGACGCCCTGTACTTCCTGTGGGAAACCAGGGGGGATGACGTCAACTGGTCCAAGGTGGAGGACCTGGCTTTGAGGCTAGCAGACCTGGCGGACACGCTCGAGTCGCAGGCTAAGAAGGAGGGAGCCCCGGCATGACAGAAGACCAAGCCTCCCCAAGCCAAGACCCCGGCATGCCGAGGGCCCCCGACTCTATTTTTAATAATGAGCAAAATAAGGATACCTCCATTTCCACTCCATCCATTGGAAACAATACCGCTAATACAGATACGAATACTTTAGGCGGTGTATATACAAATACAATACAAATACAAACAAAAAATTGTGTCAGAGCTATAAGAGTAAACGAGCTCCAGTGGAAATCATTCCTTCAGAAAGCCAGGGAGCTCGGCTACAGCGCCAACGAGCTCATCAATCATTTTATAAATTCGATAGTCTCTCAGACCCCTGATTTTCCTTCCAAGACGCCGCTGACCTTCAACATCGCCATCGCCAAGGCTGAGGCCAAGCCCGTCATCAACGTCGGCGAGTACGTCGCTAAAAAAGAGCTGGACGAGCTCATCCAGAAGGTCGCCGCTCTCAAGTCCAGGGCTGAAAAGGAAAGGCAGCATTGCGACATGCCGACTACCTTCACGGTCGAGCGCGCCAAGGTCCTCGAGGCAGAGATCAAGAAAGCCCTCCGCGGCGTCAAGAGCCTCCCTCCCGAGAAGCTCCAGGAGGTCGAGGCGGCGCTTTCTGTACTAAAGGGCATCAGGGAGGGTGAGCGGCGGTGAGGTCCCTCCGCGTCAGCCACATCGCCAGCATGGCGTGGTGCCAGGTCAAGGCGAAGGCCCTCTTCGACGGGGCCGAGCCCCCGCCTACGCCGGAGTCTGAGAGAGGGCGGATTATGCATGCCTTGCTCGGCTTCGACGAAAACGTACCGGTGAGGGGGGAGTACGGCGGGTACGCCATTACCGGGCATATAGACAGGATTGTCACGTCTGGAGGGTGCAAGACCGTGTACGAGCTGAAGACCCACGGGGGCACCTACCCGCTGAACTTCTTAGTAGCGCCGGCCCATCTGCAGGCCAACCTATATGCGTACTTTTCCCGCGCCGACTACTATGTCGTGCTCGTGTACTTCTTAGATAATGAGAGCTTCTGGGGGGCAAAGGCAAAGGCGGATCCGCGGAGGGCGGAGGAGGACCTGGCTAAAGCAGTGTCCATAGCCGAGGGAACCGTAGAGCCAGTCCCTACGGGGTACGCTTGGAAGTGCTCCGCGTGCTTCCTGGCAGACCGGTGCCAGAAGAGCCCGCAGAGGGAGGGCGGCGCATGAGCCTAGTCATTTTAATCGATCCGGTTGGGAAGTGCAGGTCTTGTACTTGTTACATCCCCATCGACCGCAGCCACGGGTACTGCGACCTTTACGGTCACAACGTGTCGGGCGAGAAGGAGTGCTGCGCCTCGTATGCCCCCGGCAGGGCTGCGCTTGTGGAGGGATGATAATGGATGACATCTACCAAAAAAGGCTAAGGATGGACGATGACGTATGCGCAAAGAGGCTGAGGGAATGCGGGTTCGAGATCCCAGGGCGGTAGCATGGGGGAGGGATGATTGATGCTTGGCCGCAGGACCTCTGAATGGGATGACTTTGCCAACGGCAGGCTTGACCTCCCGCTCTGCTGGGGCCGCACGCCCTGCACCCCTGAAGCGCTGGCTCTTTGCCCGTGGGTGGATGGGTGCAAGGAGGCGGGTCTTCGATGATAACGGCTTTCCAGCAAACATATAGAGGCAGGTGGGCGGAGTCGAACCTCTGCGAGGAAATCGCCCTGCGGATATTGTGCCTGAACTTCAAACTTGACCCAGAGGACGTTATCGTGACTGGCAAGGGCGCGATGACCACCGAGCTCCTGGACGACCCGCTCGAGTCCCCTCCGGACTTCTACGTGCCCAAGCTGAACATGTGGTTCGAGGTTACTTCTAGCGACTTGACCAAGGAGGAGTCGCTCCACCGGTGTTCAAAGCACGGCTTAACCCTCCCACACATATTCGTCCGCGAGGGGAAGGTCGAGGCTGCTAAAATCAGCCGCGCCCTTTCCAGGACCGTGTTTGTGAGCGTGAACTGGGCTGACGGCTCCGTCCTTTTCCTGCCGGCTCTAGAGGTAAAAAAGTACAGGCTGGTGGACTGGTACGAGCCAGGAGGGCGCGAGCGCTACTACGCCGTCCCATGGTACGAGTGGTGGAAGCCCAAGCTGGCTAAGAGGCGGTTGGGATGAGGCTCAAAGTAGAGATCCCTGATGACCCAATTGTCCGACTTCTTTACGACCTCAACCGCCAATTCAGGCCTGAGTGGGAGCGCAAAGTCCTGCGGTGGTTTTCCAACAACAACATCGAGCTGGTGAGCTATGACTCAAGCCACCCTTGAGCGTTGGGTAAATGGCGAAAAGGGGCGGCACACGTGCGGCGAGTGTACTTGGCTAGGCTTCATACCAAACGATAAGGGGGAATACGAGGCATTTTGTCTACGAGTAACTCCCCCTCAAGAAAGGACTACTTCTACCCCCGCCTGCCGGCATTTCATGATGAGATGAGCGGTTAACATGGTGCAAAAGGAGCTAGCTTCTCAGCGCAAAACTCCCGAGAACCGCTCAACCACTCACATCAGGGTAAAGAAGTCGGTGAAGTTCGAGCTGGAAAAGTGGATGCGGAGGCACCACTGCAAAACCTTCAGCCAGGCAATCAAGAAACTTCTTTCTGAAGTAACTGCCTGAGGTATTCCTCCCCTTGCTTTTTCTGGATGTAGTGTATTAGCATATTCAGGTTTTTATGACCGGTGATGGACGCTATTATAGCAGGGTTCACGTTTTTTATTGCCTGTGATGTTATCCATGCATAGCGGATGCTGTGCGTATTAATGCCCAACTTCCGCTTGGCGTACATCTTTACGTTGGCGATCTTCAGCCCCTGGACTTCAAGGCGTTCCCTGGTTATCTCTGCCGGAATAATGACCAGCCGTTCAGCCCCGTCTTTTCTTTTCTCAACCTTAATCCTTTGCTCCCTCTGCCCCGAATTCGCGAAAGCAACAATGGCCGTTAAGGCTTCGCCGATCCGGCAGCCGTTCATGGCTTGCGTGAGCAACACAGCCAAGTAAGAATATTCAAAGTCCTGAGCTGCCTTCAGCCTTTCACGCAACAGCTCCAGGACTTCCTCCAGCTTCAGCCCCTTGTCCCACGTTCCCATCCCGGACCCTCCAACTCCAAAACAATTATGTTCCTACAAACATCCCCGTTACCTTATGTTCGTAAGGTAACCATCAAACTGATGATGCAGCAGAAAATTGAGGCTCTGTTGTAGTTAAGTTTTCAGGCTTAACCCTCTCGCTCCGCTTATACACATTATACATTTTTTTGATGGCTCGCCTGAGGGCGTTGGTCAAGTCAGACCTGTATTTTAGACCATATTTTTTCATTATTTCATGAGTTCTGCTGTTGTTGGCATATTCGACAGCCAACAAAATGTCATTATCTACAATATTCAAGTCACCTTTAGGCTCCAGGCTCCAAGTAGCTATCTTATAGGGGTCAAAGTTGACCTTGCTTTTTGGTATATCTGTAAACCTGTTGACACCATCAAATTGGTCACTTATCAGATCAACAACCTTCAAGGCTCTTTTGATCCATCTTGCCCTAACAAAAGTTGGATGCAGAAACATTTTTTCCGTAAAGCTTTCTTCTTGCGTTATGATAAAGAGATGGGTTCTTGCCTTGCTTAATTCAGGTATGTATTCAAGCCATTTGACATTGAGCTTTGACATTGCAGACCTTGAAGGGGCAGCCTTCAAGGCCTCATCAAAAATGAAAGCCTTCTTTTTTCTATCCATAAAGAGCCAAGTTTCAAGGTCTACAAAATTATCGATATGAGAAACTGTCGGGTCATCAACCCAGATATTAGTGCCGACTTTCTCAACTATCCCAAGCCTGTCTCTTAGCTCATCAATCGTCAGGAATAGCGCAAAGTCGGTCTTTCCTGTTTTCCATTTACCTGTGATCACACTAATTGATGCTGGGCTTTCCTTGTAGAGCTTTATCAAGCACTCGTCCCAGAACGGCACTTGTTCATTCCTCCCTTACCTTGTACTGCCTGATGGTCGATCCCAGCCTTGCCCCTAGGTTGGTAAGCTCGCCTGCCTGCATGAACCACAGGGCAGTCCCGAGCTTCCTGTAGATTTCCTTGACTCTCAGCAATTGATCGATTGTTTCCTGATCCTCTTGTGGGTTAAGCAGGGCTATGAGGGCATTTATCTGGGCTATCTTTTCAGCATATGCATTGCAGGCGTAGTCGTTAACCTCGTGCTCCCTCTCGGCAACGCTCTGCGCCAAGGTCTGCAGATAGATGGCTTCCAGGTCCTTGTTTTTCTTCATTTTATAGGTCCTCCAGCTCGCTTTCCTCCTTCCCCTTCCTCCCCTTCCTTCCGAATAGCCTCGTCAGGAAGCCCACCCTCTGCTTCCTGGCCTCAGCCGCGATGGCAGCCACCTGGTTAGCCCTCCAGCCCATCACGCTGCACCTGAGCTTCAGCTTGGTCTGGACGTAGTCCTTCAAGAATCCCACACCGTAGCGCTCGCCTATGAGCCATATCAGGCTCAGCTCTTCGTCCTCGAACGGGTAGAGGTTGCTCAGGAGCGCGATCTTTTCCTCGTCGGTCAGCTCCGAGACGGCCCTGGCTATCGCCTCCTCCTTACCGCCGAGGCTGATGTTCCGCATTATTTCCCTTACCAAATCAGACTTCTGGTTAGACATTGATCCCAGCCGCCCTGAGTATCGTTACTAACAGAGTGTAAACCCCAATCCCAGCCATGATGAGCGCAAAAGCCGTCATTGCCGATATCTTGCGCTTTTCCATTATGCCCTTCCAGAAGGCTTGGTCGATCAATAGGTTAAGGCTCGTTGCCGTCTTTTGGTCTATTGGGTCATTGCTGTGTATCGACTTAGAGCTCCTCGTCGCGTTATCGACATAGCACACTCTACGCCTGCCCTCATAATATATGTGGACAGGATCAACTTGAAACTTCAAGGGCGTCTTGTCGAATAGCTTCCGCTTGGCTGTTGCGATCCTGGTCTCAGGATCGTATTTCCCTTTCAAGGTGAATATTTTATCCTTATCAACCAACTTTATCAATACTTTAATCGGCTTCATGCTCTCAACTCCAGAACGTAATTAGATCCCAAATTGCTTGGATGATGGCTGCGATAGTCTGCCAGATCGCCCTCACGAAGTCGTAAATTTTCAGGAACATCTCGCCTATCAGCCGGAATTCCCCGGTCGTGATCGCCGTGAAAATCGTATCCATTATCCACAGGAACACGATAGCACCAAGGAGCGGTAACGATAGCCTGACCATCTCGAAAAATATCCGGACCATTGCCAAGAGTATCATTACGGCGGGCACCATGAAGCCTAAGGACTGCTGGATAGCGGATAGCCAGTTGGACTCGGTTTCTTGATATGTGGGTACTGTTGGCAGAGTGAAGCTGCTGGTCACATACCCTTCTGCATATCCGTCCCCCTCGTGCCTATAAGTGAGCGTCACAGTTACTGGGTTAGAAATAACATAGTCTACTATGGCGGTATAGCCTATGTTTTGCTCACCAACGTTCCATATCCATATTATTTTGGTCTGGTTGCTTTCTGGGATTATGAACAGTTGGAACTCTGCGGGGTTCCATAGGATCGTGTCGAAGTTGCTAAAGCCAGGCGGTCTCAACTGCGTATCATCCCAAGTAGAGGTATTGAACGCCCCGACTAGCACGTGAAAAGTGTTTAATGCGCCGAAGAGGTTGGTCTCGCCCTTAAGCCTGGTAACTGCCGTTACAGTCCCACTCGCATCAGTGATGTTGACGATGATATAAAACGTCTGAGCGGTGTATGGCTGCCACCATTCACGGAAATTTGTCCAGCTGACGTTGTGCAGCATCAGCCAAAAGCCGCTAAACTCTGTGACGTTCTCATTCCAGGATGCATATCCGCTAATACCTGTTCCATTGCGGATAAAATGCTCGGGGGTGCATAGTGTCCAATTCCCACTAACCTCTATCTGCGTCCATGCATGTACTGGAGCGACTATGAAAGCCAGCAGCAGAGGCATAACCAAAAATAATGTCTTAGCCCTTTGCAACGCCCATCACCTTGTTAATCTCTTCGTCCACGCAAGCCTCTGGGATGAAGTGAGCCTCATAGTGTTTTGAAAATTCGTTCAGCAATATTGGGTTATCTGTCAGTATTTGTTCAATTGCATGGTCTTTATTTGCATATTTTTTTATTTTTACCATGTAGTCTGCGAGCAGCTTATTTGTGTAAAGTGCGTACTTCATCTTAGATGCGATGTCTGTAGGGAATATAATGTCGCAATTGGCAGTTGCCTTTACCGCTATCTTCTCGCCCTGCCGGTTCTTTATGATTGCTGTGATGTGCATAAAGCCTCCCTCCTCCGCCTTTGGTAGTAGTCCTCCAACAGCAAGCTGACGTAATTGTTGAAAGACCGCCGCTCCTTGTTTGCCTCGTGCTTCAGCCACTCCGCGACTTCCTTTGGTATGTATAAATAAACATAAACTTTCCCAGAACTCATTCATTCTTCCCTAAATGACATTAAAAAATTGAACAATTTAAGAATTTTTCTGAAAATTTCTGAATAATGTTTTTTACATAAGCCATAGTTTTCTAATGTTGAGGAGTTAAAAATGAGCTCCACTCAGGAAATTACGGATATAGTCCTGGCATGGATGCCCCTCATAATCGTGTTCGCCATGCTGGGTATGGTCCTCGGCATGATGAAGAAGTTCGGCAAGTTCTAGGAGGTGTTTCCATGAGGGCGAAGCACCTCCTACCGATAGTAGCGGTACTGCTATTTGCCATCCCAGTAGTCTGCGCCGGCACGACCCTCACAATCCCATACACCGACTTCAACAACGGACTTATAGAGCACCCTACGGGGTACGCTGCCGATACGTGGTCTGTGAGGCTAATTAATAACCTCGTCTTTGGAAGCAATACGTCGATTGCAAAGATCTTCATCGCCAACAGCACCGGCGCTGGATTCTTCGCCATAAACGTCAACCTCGCCCCCGAGCTCGACAACCCGAACCTATACAGCGCCGACTTTTACATCGCTACGCAGGTAGACCCTGGACCAGATAACTGGACCCACATCGGGATGGTCAATAACCTCAAGCCCGGCAAGGCGTATTACATCAGGCTGGACGAGACTGGGACTCTTAGTGTCACGGATGGGCTAAAGGTACTTTTGACCAACCCCGCGGTTAAATTCCCCGCGATAAACATCAGAACTGAAGGTACCGCGGGGACGGCCACCGCTGGGTACGTTCAAGTCACCGTTGATAAGTGGTTCGCCACGCCGACCGAAACGGTCAACGCATGGATTCCGGTAATAATAGCGTTCGCCATGCTCGGAATGGCTCTAGGTTTGCTCAAGCAACTCTCTAAGTGAGCAAGCCAAGCCAGGACTCCAAATTTTTTATTTTTTTTATTTACAAAATAGGGGTGATGGTATGCCTTGCCGAAGCCGAAGGCGGAAAAAGCGCAAATAATGCTAATGTTGTTAGTCGGGCTCCTGTTGCCCGCTCCCTTAGTCAGCTCCGCTTCTGTCGTTTTTAGTCTTAACCCCAACAACGTATGCTACGAGACGTGGGGAGGGTTCAACGGCGACGCTATCGGAAATTCAACTTACGACCCAATAAACGGGAAGTTCATTATGTGGATAAACGACACCTCTGGTTCTTGGGGCCTCAGCAAGCTTTCCAGGGGGCTGATGCCCCACTACTGGGGTCTGAGATACGCACTGCTGGATGAGGAGTTTGAGGTAAAAAGAGGGCTTCCGACCAGAGATTTGATACTGGAAATAGACCTGAAGCTGGTCAACTATACGGTCTACGAGCCGGGCAACTCTTCAACTAATGTGGCGATAGTTCTGTTTTTTGAAAGCCTAAACCCTAAAGTGGACTACCAGGTTAAGTGCTACCAGACCGAGCTCCAGTTCTTCAGCTACTACGGCGATGCGGTTTATGCAAACAGGGTTTCCTATTTCGAGTGGAGGAACGACTCAGTCGCGCAGTTCAAGCTTGCAGACAACCTCCAGCCGGGGGTTTACAAGCACTATTCCATTAAGCTCAATGACTATATAGAGCAGATGATGGTTTACTACAAGCTGGACCACGTTAAGCTGAAGCACATAGAGATATTCACGGAGGCATACAAGGGTTATTGTGAATTCGAGGTCTATCAGGCGAAGATAAGCGCCGATTGGAACTTAGCGAGCCCAGATCTTGTGCAGCCTTTGATACCAATCGGTGCGCTTTTGCTTTTATTGACTTTTGCCTTCTTATTGTTCTACCGCAGATAATTTTTTCTGAATTATTCTGAAAATCTCTTAATTGTTCTGAAAATTGTTTTTATTAAATCAAATTTACATATTCATTCATGAAAAAACAATTAGGAAAGATAAAAGGACTTCTGTTGGCGTGTCTTGTGGTCCTTTCCGTAATCACATTAATTCAACCACCAACGGTATTAGCCGCGCCGACCGTGTCGTCCACGAACAATTATCCGTATGTCTATGACCCCGAGTTTAATACTAATAATCCCAACTGCTGGCAGGTTGGATTAATCGGACCTTATCCAAGGCAGAGCCAAAATTTACCTGAAGGATATTGGTATCCCAACACTGCTTTCGACAGCGCATGGTTCCCCAATAATTACGCAATAGTCGGAGGCGATGGTAAAGTCACCCTTCGGGCTTATAGCACCTATGATTTGCTTTGGGGCGGTCGTGGATGGAGCAATGCCTTCGTGCATCAGGGAAGAATTCCATATGCTGGCGGAATTTATGAGGGCAGATTTAAAGCAGGGTCATCCTCGGCGAGTGCGGTACCTGTTGACGGCATAAGATATGATATGACTACACTTGAGCCTACAGGAAAGCACTATCTTGTAGTAAAAGCTAGACTAGTTACTGATACATTAGACAAATGGAACAGCAACAACGGTTTACTCATTGCTTTCTTATTCCAATATGAGTTTCTAAATGGAGCATTAAGTTCCTATGATTCACCCGCAGGAACTAATAATATGCAGTCACTCCATGTGGACTTATTCATTCATAGGACTTATAAGCTAGGAAATATACCGTTTGTATATTCGCCTGGTTGGTATTATACTCTTGGCGATAAGTACAATGCTGACATCCACCTTCAGCGTGTATACAACGGTAAAATGGAGGTTGGGCAGGACTATACTTTTGTAATTGACTTTGGCGACTTCATTAATGGCATTAAGACAAACCTAGCATCAATATGTGCATCTGAAGGACTCCCAAGACCACAGGCTCTTATCCTACGTTACATCCAGGTCAGTGCTGAAACAATCGGTGGCGAGATTCAAGCAGAGATTGACTCCGTTAACTTTGTGACATACTAACCTTCTCTTTCTCTTTTTTTCTCTTTTTGTATTTCCAAATTATGTAGACGGGGATGCTTATGAACGAGACATAAAAACTGTATCCAACAATATACATTATTAGAGGTGCCCATATAAACGGAAAAACCCAATACCCAACGATGTATGAAATACCATAGATAACCCAGAGAAAAACAAACCAACCAAAGACCCAATCGTACCATTTAAGTTGGTCAAGCTTTTCAAAGAAATGCCTGAAGTCCATATTTCCCCCTATTTCTTTCTTTATTTCCTTTCTTTTTTCTTTTTGTATTTCCAAATTATGTAGGCAGGCACGCCTGGAATTGATAGGACCAAAGAAATAACGTATATGTATGCTGCCCCAATATTGAAGGGAAGGATGCTCTGATGGGTGATGGCACCTATGATATACCATGCCCAGATGACAAGAAACCAAATAAATATTAAGTCTGGTAGGGTAACATTTATGCGTATTTCCATAATTTAATCTTTGAATTCATGGCTTTTATTTTTTAAGACAGCACCTTCAACCCTGCCCTGTCATCCTGAGTAAGGGTAATTGGTTTATCCAATATGTACGAATTGGGAATATTACGCCGAAGATCTTAAGTATTTGACAAATAGGACAGTATTCGACATATCCGAGAAGGGCGGCTCCACATGGTCATCGCCGCACGCACACCTAAAACAACTATTGGAAAATCACTATATAATGGTTTCCTTACTGCGCCCCTGCGGAGCTGCTCCTCGGGTGTCAGGAGGTGATAGGATGGGGATGATATTGGTAAACCCGAGGACGTTCTTACCTCTACTCCTATTCATCGGATTCGTATATACCCTAATTGGGATAGGGACCTCAAAAGTTTCGGTAACTACTGGTGTTGACTTGCCCAACCTCTTTACGATTGGTGAAGGAATAATTGCATTATCAGTGCTGCTCTTTGTGATGACAGCCTTTGTCAGGATCCTAATGCGCAGATGAATTTCTTGGCTTCATCGGCTTAAATTTTCCTTCTTTTTTATCCTAAAGTTGCTTGACTCACTTATCTATTTATAAAATAAACGCAAATCTATAGCCGTTCGGCGTTGTTTCATACCGCCTCATCAGAACTCATAGGAAAAGCAGGGTTTAGTCGATTGGATATAGTAAAGGGAAGAATTTAAGTTAGAAGTTACCGGGAGGGGGAGGGAAGGTGCAGCATTGGTCAGAGCTCTACGAGAGCACCTTCAGCCCTGCCTTATCATAAATCATCTTGAGGTTCTCAAGACTATAATCAGTGTAATGCCTTGCCAAGACCGACCTTGGAATTCGACCCTGGAAAGCATCAATAAATCTATCTGGTACCCCCAACCGAGCCATTTCATTCGCAAACCAGAAGCGGAGGGACTGAGGCGTTATTTGGAGCCCGGTCTTCTGCTGGGCAATCCGGAAGATGACTCCCCTGTAGGCGCTCCTGAACGGGAAGAGCTTGCCTCCCCTCTTCGGGTCCTGCCTGACCTTCAAGTACTCTCTTAAAGCCTCCTGGCACTCCTCGTTGAAGAAGGAGTACCACGTCCTCTTCGTCGTGGATGCCTTGTTCGGGAGGATCACCCTCCGTTCAATGTCTACCTGATTGAGCTCCAGGTCGAGGACCTCCGAGCGGCGCCTCCCGGAGGTGGCGTAGAGCAGGAAGAGGGCCCTTTCCTTCTCTGTGTCGAGCTCGCCGTAGAACTCCTGGAGCTCCTTCTTGGTGAAGAGCCTGGGCGGGAGCGGCTCGACCCTGCTGAACCTGAAGGTCATTATGACGTTGGGCCGCCCGAGGAAGTCCCTGAAGTAGACCCTGAGGGACTTCAAGAAGTTGTTGTAGGTGGACGGGTTCTCTATGCGCGAGAGGAACTCCCTTATTTTGGAGGGCGTCGGATCGGGTCCGCAGTAGGCTAGGACCCGCCTAATGCATACGAGGTGCCTCCTCACAGACTCGGGCTTGAGCCTTAAATCTACCGAGCAGAACTTCTCGAATTCGCCGAGCTGTACCGTACACTCAGGTTTAACCCGTACCGTACAGTTTCGCGGCTGTTGAAAAAACGCGCCTTTTTTGGTCAAGCTTTTTTGGCGCCGACAAAAAAGGTTGATGGCGGGCCCGCTGGGATTCGAACCCAGGACCTGCGGCTCCGAAGGCCGCCGCCATGATCCAGCTAGGCCACGGGCCCAAATACTTTTTCCTTATATGAGTCTTAAGTATTGTGGAACTTGAAAAAGTTTAATATCTTCTCACACAACTTAATGCCTAACAAGAAGGTATGCTAATGTCAAAAAATGAAGAAGGCTCGTCTAGGGAATTAGTTCTTCCGGGAGAGGGTCAATTAGTTGGAGTTGTTGCGCAACTACTTGGATTCAATAGAGTAAAAGTTAAATGTGCTGATGGTAAGACTCGGATATGTAGGATTCCTGGCAAAATGATAAAGAAGATTTGGCTCCGTGAAGGGGATTTAGTTCTCGTAGCCCCTTGGGATTTCCAGTCCGACCAAAAAGGAGATATAATCTGGCGTTATGATAGAAATGAAATAAAAATCCTAAAATCCAAGGGTCTACTTGGTGTACTTGCCTGAAATGTTTTATCTACTCATCTACATAATCTAAGTGGGCTCTAATGTCAATAAAAGATGTTGAGAAGAAACTCGATAGAGAGATGTTGAAAAAAGTAGAGCGAAAACGGTTGAAAGTAGAAAAAGATGAGGACCTATTTGAGACTGTAGAAGAGGTATTTGACAGCAAAACTGTGATGGCGCTTTATTCTCTGATAAACAAGGGAATAATTGATAGTATGAAGGGCGTTGTGAAAGCAGGAAAAGAATCAAGAGTATATTGGGCTAAAGGGAGTGGTGGAGAGGATCTTGCCGTAAAGATCTTTCTTACCTCTTCCATGGAGTTTAAGAAGAGTATGCTCCAATACATCCACGGAGACCCTAGATTCAGTGTAGGGAAGAATTACCGGAAAATAGTCTACACATGGGCACAGAAAGAGTATCGAAATCTATCTGAGGCAAGGAGTGCAGGAGTCCCTGTACCAAAGCCAATATGCGCTTACCAGAACATTTTGGTTATGGAGTTTATTGGAGAGGATGGTATACCTGCGCCTCTCCTGAAAGACCTACCAGAGCTAGATGAAGGACTATACCAACAGATCTTAAATGCCGTCAAAAACCTTTACTCGATTGCTAGACTAGTACATGCGGACCTCAGTGAATACAACATTATGGTGTACAATGGAAAGGCTTATTTAATCGATTTTGGTCAAGCGGTACCAAGAGAGCATCCAATGAGTTGGGAATTTTTAAAAAGGGACGTGGTTAACATTCTAAGATTCTTTAAAAAAGCCGGATTTAACGTTTCTGAAGACGAGGCGGTGCTAGAATGGCTGAAGAAATGAAAAGCAGAATATATTTGAAGATTCCTTTGGAGAGGACTGGCGTACTTATAGGAAATAAAGGTAGCACAAAGGCCGAGATAGAAAAAAGCACTGGAACGAACATATGTGTGGACGGCAAGACAGGCGAGGTCGTGATAGAGGGCTCACCAAATTACAAGGACCCTTCAGGAATTCTGAAGGCAAAGGACCTAATCAATGCCATAGCTAGAGGTTTCAGTCCTGAGAGGGCATTTAGGCTTTTCAGTGATGGGCAGATCCTCGATGTTATAGATCTGAAGGAGATCTTGGGTGACTCAAGGAATCAACTCATTCGAGTTAAGGGAAGGGTCATTGGCGAGAAAGGCAAGACGCGGAGAATCATAGAGAATCTGACCAACACCTACATATCCATATACGGTCACACCATCGCCATAATAGGTGACTACGAGGAGGTCAGAGTTGCAAAAGAGGCAATAGAGATGCTCCTTAAGGGCATGCAACACGGTACTGTCTACCGTTTTCTCAACCGAAAGCATATGGATCTGAAAAAGAGAGAACTCTCCCTCTGGGAAGAGAAACCTCAGCTTAGGGAGGAGGCATAGTGTCTGGCGAGAAGTTCAAGGCAATCTCTGCCGCGGACTTCTTTTACAAGAATAAAGAGATAGCAGGATTTGATAACCCAGTAAGGGCCACCTACACGATCATTCGAGAGTTGGTCGAGAACGCACTCGATGCTTGTGAACAATACTCCATATTGCCTGATGTTAGAGTCAAACTGATAGATGAGGGCAACTCAATCTATAGGTTGAGGGTTGAAGATAACGGAATCGGAGTGCCGTATGAACAGGTTCCATACGCATTTGCTCAAATACTATTCGGTTCCAAATACACCCTCAGACAGAGTAGAGGGATCTTTGGTTTAGGAGGCAAAATGGCTGTCCTCTACGGGCAGATAACAGCACACAGCACAGTCAAAGTAACTTCGAGCCAAGGGGGCTATGAGAAGTACACATACGAATTGAATATCAATATCCAGGAAAACA
The DNA here is from genome assembly GCA_014361445.1 of Methanosuratincolales archaeon. Taxonomy (GTDB): domain Archaea; phylum Thermoproteota; class Methanomethylicia; order Methanomethylicales; family Methanomethylicaceae; genus WYZ-LMO10. Next base: position 15,559 of record JACIVQ010000018.1, read on the forward strand.
AACCAATAATCAAAAGGAAGGAAGTACTGCCAAATCCAAGCAGATGGAGAGGCACAATAGTTCAGTTCAGCTTTGAAGGGGACTACGTTAGAGCAAAACCCAAAGTGGTGGAATACTTCAAGCAGACCTCAATAATTCTCCCGTATGCAACCATCCTCTTTATCGATCCAGACGGGGTGATCTATCGGTTCGATAGGATAACTGAGAAAATGCCGAAACCAGCAGAGGAAGTAAAGCCTCATCCCCATGGGATTGATCTCGAAATGGTACAAAGAATGATAAACTCTACTAGGAGCAGCACGCTTGTTGATTTTTTGGCGAACAACTTTCACAGGGTCGGGGTTGCCACAGCTCTCAATTTCCTAAAGAGTATAAAATTTAAACCTGATATGAATCCCAAGAGTTTGACACCGAAAGAACTTTTGACTCTAGTAAATAAGATGAAGGAGTACGACGGATTCCAGCCGCCTGACGCACAATGCCTCTCGTCAGTTGGACCTGAGCTACTTAGGGCAGGCATCATGAGAGAATTCAAACCCGAGTTTGTAGCTGTGACCCAAAGGGGCGCTGCCGCATACGGCGGACACCCATTTATAGTTGAGGCTGCTATAGCCTACGGCGGAGAAATTCCGATAACTCCTCCAGATGAGCTGACTGTATTCAGATATGCCAACAAGATACCACTACTATACGACCTACACAGCGATGTAACTATGAAGGTCATTAAGAAAATCAATTGGAAGAGATACAAACTCGACCCCGCCACAATGCCTTTAGCATTTTTCGTGCACATATGCGCCACTAAGGTTCCATACAAGACGGTTGGTAAGGAATACATAGCAGACAGACCCGAGGTCGAATATGAAATAGAATGGGCACTTAAGACCTGTGCAAGGCAACTTAGGATGCATCTGGCAAAGAAAGAGAAGGCTGCGTTCGTGCAGAGAAGACTTAGCGTCTTTGAGAAATACCTCCCCATGATCTCTCAATTTGCAGCAGAGCTTGCAGGGTCTCCAAATCCGCCCCATCATGAAAAAGTCTTGAAGAGGTTGCAGATCCATGCAAAAGAGATTGAACAAAGAAGTGTTGTCCAAGTTAACTGAATTGGGTATAGAAGTTTACGGACAAATAGAGAGAGGGGAGTTTCCAAGGATAAAGTTGCCTATCCGAAGTACCTCAAATATTATATTCGATGAAGAGTTGAAACAGCTTGTATTGGGTCCATATAAGGCTGAGAGGACTGCAAGTAATATAAAACAGATAAGATCTCTAACCCAGTTGCTTTGGGTAGCCTCCTTTGCAAAAAGACTAGTTGAGGAAGGAAAGAGCAGCACCTTGAGGGATCTTTACTATCATTCATTGAACTACGGAATTAGGTTTAGAGAACAACTTGAGTCTGATGATACTGTGACGGACCTAGAAGCATTGCTTATGGAGCCTAGGGAGGCATTTAACATATTTCCTAAAGAGAGATCGTCAATATTCGGGGACCTAACTATAGAATACACTACGCCCGAGACCCACAAAGGGATGCGCGCCAATCTGAGCTCAAATCCTGACGGGGTAATGATAGGACTGTCTGTTGCCCAGGCTGATTTTATCTCTTGCAAAGCTGACAAAGTCTTCGTGATAGAGAAAAATGCTGTTTTTAGAAGGTTTATAGAAGAGCGGGTATACGAAAGGTTCAACGCGATCCTCATAGATACCGCTGGGCAAGCCCCAAGGCTTGCGAGATTGCTTTTGAGGAGACTAAATATGGAGCTAGGACTGCCCGTATACCTCCTTACAGATGCAGATCCTTGGGGAATGCACATCGCTATGGTCATCATTAGGGGTTCAGCAAACGCGGCTCACCTGAGGGAACTTACAACTCCTGAAGCAAAATGGGTAGGGCTATGGGCAACGGATATAAAAAGGTTCAATCTTCCATCTTTTCCCCTTACGAAACTTGATGAAGAAAGGATAAGATTGCTCGAAGAAGACCTCAGATACCGTGACTTTGAATGGCAGAGCGAGCTTCAAGAATTTAAGAAGACAAAGAGAAGGGCAGAACTGGAGAGCTTTAGCGCACACGGATTGAGCGCTATTGTTGACAAATATTTACCAAAGAAACTGAAGATGGTATCTGAGGCGGGCTAATACAAGGCGTAAAGGTTTAATATTAATTCTAGTTGGTCATGTATAGAGCCGCGGTAGCTCAGTTCGGTAGAGCGACGGGCTGTTAACCCGTTGGTCGAAGGTTCGAGTCCTTCCCGCGGCGCCACAAACAAACCCGCGTAACATCTGTATTAGCCTCAAAATTGTCAGTTTTATAAGCTATCCTTTTTTCTTTGGGGCTAATGATGGGATACACGCATTACTGGTACAGGCCAAAGGAGATCCCGAAGTACAAGTTCCATGCGATAGTTGTGGACTTTAGGAAGCTCCTTCCTTTATTCAGGAGGCTTGGCATAAATCTGGCTGGCGGTCTTGGGACTGGCAGACCGAAAATAAACGACAAAGAGGTTATCTTCAATGGCTCTAAGTACTGCGGTCATCCAAAGAATGAAATATCAGTTCCTTGGCCCGCACCACAGGTAAAGTTTGGAGTAGCGCCAAAACCATTAAATGCCGTTGTCGGCACATGGTTCGCTGGATTGGTGTTGGACCAGCGAACTTGTAACGGCGACTGCTCCTACGAGACTTTCTACTTCCCGAGGGTTATGCCCGATCGATACAAACCTGTCGAATCAATACTCTACTATGACATCAACGGTCGGCCTGTCTACAACGACGGGCGGGTTGTCGGTAAGTATTTTAGCTTCTGCAAGACTGCCTTTAGACCCTACGATCTTGCGGTCAACTGCTTTCTCATAATAGCTAGGCACCACCTGGGAGAGGATCTTATCGTCAGAAGCGACGGCACTGCGACACACTGGGTAGACGCTGTGACGATCTGCTTCAACGCCTTCAAGTACAATGACTTTGTCCTAAATGACAAAAAAGTGGAGCCATTCAGTGTCGCAAACAATCACACCTTAACTTTTTTGCAGGGCGGAATTCTGAGGATCGCAGAAAGGAATAGACAGATCAAGAAGGCACTTTCGGAGGAATTTGGGCGCAATTATGTCCGAGTAAATGGAAACGGGGGCTACCTACAGTCGAGTGCAAACAACAATCATGACTCCTACACCACACGAATGCAACGACTGGCTATACTTCAATATGTAACGAACCTCGAGATAAGACCAAGCGAAGAGCTGAGATCTCTAAGGAAGCTACCTATACAAGAGCTTGACACATTACATGATGAATGAAATATGAGCACAATAAGCTCATGTTATTCCAATTGGAATTTCTGACTTGATGAAATCAGTAATCTAATGGAATTTTGCACCCAAAAGGAATAAATTTCTGCTATGCTCTCTTTTTCCACGGGGGCCCGTAGCTTAGACCGGCTATAGCGACAGGCTCATAACCTGTTGGTCGAGGGTTCAAATCCCTCCGGGCCCATCACCATTCACTGTAAAATGGCAGACGCAACAAAATCTGTCCTCTTAAATATACAAATAACCTTTGTTACTCTTCCATGCTTTCCTTTTATAAATTTCATCAAAATTTGATGGTAGCTCTTCTTGAAGGGCAAGGACCCCGCGATATTAAAGACTCATTTCTTAGTGAAAAAGGAAAAGAGTTAGGAAGAAAAAGAATAGAGGGTCCTTTTATAACTAAAACCCTTAATAAAAATTGGAAGTGACTGTCTTGATACCGATTAACAAGCCAATTCTTGGGCATGAAGAAAAGGAAGCAGTTATGCGAGTTCTTGAGAGCGGGGTTCTTACCAACGCGTCTGCTGAAGGAGGACCTCTTGTTAAGGCTTTCGAGAAAGAACTGGCAAAGTTCATGAAAGCCAAAGATGCTATTGTAGTGAACTCCGGCACGGCAGCCCTGCAAGTGTCTCTCTTGGCAATGAACGTGAAACCGGGAGACGAAGTTGTGGTCCCGTCATTCACTTTTGCAGCTACGGCTGGCGCAGTCCTTCTGGTAGGCGCAAGACCCGTGTTTGTGGACATAGATTTGAGGACTTACAATATGGATCCAGACGCTTTTAGAAAAGCCATTACAAATAAAACGAAAGCCGTCATACCGGTCGATCTTTATGGTCTACCGGCAGAGATGGACGAGATAAGGGAGGAGGCTGAAAAGCACGGAATAGCAGTCATAGAGGATGCGTGCCAGTCACAAGGAGCATCTTATAAAGGGAAGATGGCTGGTACACTTGGAGACGCCGGATGTCTGAGTTTCTACCCAGGGAAGGTCATGACGACAGGTGAGGGTGGAGCCATAATAACTGACGATGAAGAGCTTGCGGAAAAAATGAGGATGATACGGACACATGGACAGATGATCGGCTACGATTCAATATTGTTAGGTGGCAACTTCAGGATGCCTGAGATAGAGGCTGCCATAGGCATAGTTCAGCTCAAAAAGTTGCCAGCTTTCCTTGAAAAAAGGGCAAGGAATGCGCGGATGTTAATGGAAAGGTTGAGTGGGGAGGGGCTTTTCCTGCCCGAAGTCCCACAGAATTGCGTCCACAATTGGTATCTTTTCACAGTTAGGTTTTCAAGTGAAAAGGAGAGGGAGGCTGTGAGGGAGAGGATGCGGAAGGAGGGTATCGGAGCAACCGTTTACTATCCTACCCCTGTCCACAGGTTGCCCTATTATAATTCCTTGGGCTATGGAAAAGTTGAGCTGCCAAACAGTGAGCTTGCCTCTAAGACGGTGTTGTCCTTGCCTGTAAATCCATTAGTCGAGGAAAGAGATATTGATAGAATGTCCGAGATTATATCCCAAACTCTCAGATCGATTTAACTGACATTATACAAAAAAGCAATAATGTATCCCACAAAGCAAGGTTCTGAATTAAGCCCTCCCAGTCAAGAGTGCTGCCAATTTTTTGGACATCGCAATTATCGTAAGGATCGGAGGGATTCCAAGCGGGCCTGGAATAATGCTGGCATCACAAACATACAATGACTCAAGGATGGGGGAAAGGTCTTTAACCAAGGGCACACAAGTCCCACCAGGATGGGCTCCCCTTGGATATGTGGATACTATGGTCTCCGGGTTCACACCAGCACTTATCAAGATCTCCTCAGCCTCTCTTCTACCTCTCTCAAGTAGGTCTACATCCCTGTTAGATAGGCCCTTTATTACCCGCCCTCCCTCAACAAAGCCGGTGGGCTCATCTGCGATCTTCACCATGATGCCTAGTATATCCTCAGGGCGTGCCCTTATCCCCTTGCTTGAGAGGTACGGGACTAAAAAACTGGAGTAATGGGGTGAAAGAAGGTAACCATCCCTTTTTATGAAGAGAGCCATGTTTAGCTCCCTATTGAGACCGACTCCCTCCAAGAGGCCACCCACGGTTATGAATGTATCCACATAAAGACCCGCACCCACATCCTGCACACCAGACCTCATCAAAATCCTAGGAGTTTCCACAGCCCCGGCAGATAGGACTACCGTGCTCGCCCTGAATTCCCGACCTTCAGCAGTCTCGACTCCGATGGCCCTCCCACGAGATATTACGACTCTCCTAACACGAGTCTCCGTCAAAACTTGGGCTCCGCTAATCTCGGCGCGTCGGATATATTTACTTGCATCCCACTTGGCATTTTGTGGGCACCCCAAAGGACACATGCCGCAAGATCTACACTTTGCGAAATCAATAGCCTTTGGCATAACTTTCCAGTCCTTTGAAACTAGCAACAGAGCCCTCGTCCCCTTACCCATATGGGATTCGGGGACCAGCGTCGTTCCCAGTTCCCTCTCCGCCTCACTGTAATATTCATGAAGCAAACCATCTGGTCCCCTAACTGCATTTCCCATGGAGACCATTGTGGTGCCGCCAAGACAGATCGTCTGCCACACCTCCACACCTGAGGAGATTATCCTATATGTCTTGGATGCTTGCCCAGCTGGAACACTCCTCCCTCCCTCAATGATCAGCACCCTCTTTCCATAGCCCGCCAACTCCTTTGCTATCGTTGCTCCGCCTGCTCCTGAGCCCACAACAATGAAGTCAAACATTCTCATCACCTGGCAGTTGGACCGCTTCATCTGGACATTCCACGTATGGTATGGCTGCCAGCGCGCCTATCAGCCCCCTCTTGCCTCTGATCTCTGTTAGTGTTACTCCGCAGCTTGATGCTACTTCCAGCGCCTCATCCAATGAAACCATCCTCAACTTTGCGTTCTTTGCAAATATCATGAGGCGTTCATCAACCATAATCCCTTGAAGTAGTGCCATGCCCGTCTCGTTCGATAGAGTTGATTCTTCTAACCTCTTTCTGAAGGCATCCACCACCAAAGTCTTCTGGTGTGGGAGAACTGCTAATGAGACGGATATTGAGACGCAGTTCTGAGTTTTGAATGGGTTCTGAGGGTAAAGCTGTACGATGGCGTGCTCCAAGTAGTCTGCGCCTAACTCAGCTGAAAGGTTATAAGCAATCTCATTTATGAGTGACCATGTTGCCCCCTCGTCCTTCCTGTCTGTGTCATCGACCCCAATTATCAGCTTCTCCTTCTTTGGGAGGATTATGGTAGCTCTGCCAAGCTTGCTGCCGCCGCCCCAGTCCTCGATTTCCACTCTCTCTACGCCTTCTGCCATAGCCCTTGTCAGTGCTGCCACCCCAGCGCCGGCGAGACCTGAATAGGTAACCTTCACCTTTGTTCCCTCTACAACGACAGATTCTATAGATGCAGGTCTGTAGCTGGGGGTTAATTTTGAGGCTATATTTATGGGAGGGTAGCGAATTTTATAGAATATTCTGGCTCCTTCCCTCTTAGACCAAAAGACACAGGGGCTGTTCTTGGTATAGTGGTAGAGAGACCATGCTGACCCGCCGATGCATGTCCCCCGTGCGTGCTCCTCAACGAGTTCAACGACCCCAGATCTTTCATCCACTAAAGCCACCACTTTCTTGTGGGGCGAAGCCCACTTCTTAGTTGAGAGGCGTCTATGTAGGTCTTCCCTGGTTAAGAGGTCCATATGGGATCATTTTACTTTGCGGTCATCACCTATTTATCTTCTAATATTCTTGGCTTCGAGAGATCAACACCCGCACTCCTTGGTATTGGTATCTCGATGAGAACTGGCTCGCGGATTGTCTGCAGGACTTCCTCCAGATCGGCGGGATCAGATACGAGAACGCCCTCTATCCCGTAGGCGTCTGCCAGCTTTAGGTAGTCAGGGGGGGCGGAATAGTCGACCCCGTATGGCTTCTGATAAGCTACCTCTTGAAGTTGCCTGATTAGACCTAAGGATTGGTTGTTGAAGACGCAGATCCCTATAGCCAGGTTGTTTTCCTCAATTGTGGAGAGCTCTGAAGAGGACATCTGGAAACCACCGTCGCCCATCACGGCGACAACTTTACGATCTGGGTTTGCCAGCTTGACCCCCATGGCGGCGGGAAGGGAGTAGCCCATTGCTGAGAGATTACCAGAGAATATGACCTGCCTCGGACGTTTAACTCTCAAGGCTTGCATTAACCAGATCGTATGCTGACCTATGTCCACTGTGAATGTCGCTTCGGAGAGTCGAGCCAAAGCATGCGCATACTCTTTAGCGATCCCATTTGCACCACTTTGGGTCTCAGGCAAGACCGCAGTTTTATTGACTGGACTATGGGATCTGCCTCTGAACTTGGGGATGAGTGTTTCTATGAAGAGGGATACATCACTCTTGACTTTAAAAGTAGCCAATGGAGAGAAGTTGCTCTCTTCCACGTCTACTTGAATGATTTTGCAATTTAATCTAAGATCGCCTAGGGTGAGATTGGTGAGCCTACAACCAAGTGCCAGAAGGAGATCGCATCCAGAAAGAGCATAGTTCGCCGAAGGAGATCCACGCCTTCCAGCTGGACCAAGGGACAAGGGGTGATCCTCGGGTATAACTCCTCTACCCATCATGGATGTCGCCACTTGTGCGCCTATGGTCTCGGCGAGTTGTATGATTAATTCAGAGGCGTTGGAAAGGACTGCGCCCCATCCAGCCAATATAACCGGACGTGCAGACTCGCGGATCAGTTCAGCCACAAGTTCTATGCTTCTGGGTTCAGGAGGTAATAGAGATACTGTAGGTAAGTATCCTTTGTCCTTGGAAGGCTTCTTTTGTATATCCCCCGGTATTCCCACATAGGAAGGTCCCGGACATCCCTCCACAGAAGAGATGTAGGCTCTGCAGACCACGTCGTACGCCTCTGAAGGGTCGGATATGATAGCAGCAAATTTTGTCAGGGGGGAAAAGATGGCTCTCAAGTCGAGGTCCTCGATCCACCCCCTGCCCTGCTCGTATGTTGGAACTTGCCCAGTTATAGCAAGTACGGGGGAGTGATCCTTGAATGGTACGGCGATCCCTGACGCGATGTTGACTGCCCCAGGTCCGGCCGTTCCTAGGCACAGTCCGACCCTCCCAGAGGCCCTAGCATATCCGTCCGCAGCATAGGCTGCATGCTGTTCGTGCCTTACAAGTATATGCCTTATATTTGAGGTTGAAATGGCATTGTAGAGGGGCAGGGACCACATGCCAGGCATACCGAATGCAAGGTCGAAACCGAGTCTCTCAAGAGCTTTCACCACAACATCAACGGTCTTGATTTCGTTCAAGATCATGTGACACCTTCTTCTTGTAATATTCCACTAGCCCTCCTGATTTCAGGATCTCCTGAAGGAAAACAGGGAGGGGGGAAGTCTTAAGAGTGCCCCTCTTTGTATACACCTCGCCCTTATCAAGGTCGATCTCTATAACATCTCCTTCGTCGACCGCACCACTAATACCGTGGCACTCTATCAGCGGGAGACCGTTGTTTATCCCGTTTCTAAAGAAGATCCTAGCAAAGGATTCTGCTACAACTGCAGAAATTCCTGCCCACTTTATGGCGAGAACCGCCTGCTCTCTGCTCGAGCCACAGCCGAAATTCTTACCTGCGACAATTATGTCACCTGGTCTTACCTTTGAGCTGAACGAAGGGTCCAGCCCCTCAAGCACATGTTTCGGCCAGATGGATTTGTCAACAGACCTGAGGTACTTGGCTGGTATTATCACATCTGTGTCTATATCATCACCAAACTTCCATACCTTGCCCTTTATCATTGGAGGTACCTCCTTGGATCGGCAATTCGCCCCTCTATTGCAGAGGCCGCAACCGTCTGGGGGGAGGCAAGGTAAACAGAAGAAGACCTGGCGCCCATTCTCCCAATAAAGTTCCTATTGGAAGTAGAAACGCACACCTCATTCTCGCCCAACACTCCCATATGCACACCTAGGCAAGGGCCGCATCCGACGACTCCTATTATTGCCCCTGCCTCTAAGAAGATGTCTATGAGCCCTTCTCTATGGGCTTTAATGTATGTAGATTTTGAGGCAGGTATCACTATTAACCTTGTGTCCCTATGTACTTTTTTTCCTTTTAGTATCTTGGCAGCTTCAAAGAGGTCCTCATATCTCCCATTTGTACATGAGCCCAAAAATGCTTGGTCTATCGGCTGACCTTCGACCTCCGATACCGATTTGACATTCGAGACGCTGCCAGGGCATGCAACTTTCGGCTCCAAAGAGGATACATCCAAATCCAAGGACTCGTCCACATAATCAGTTCTGAAGATCTCACCCTTCCTGCCTAGAAACTCTATGGTCTTTTCATCTGCCTCTATGAAGCCCGTCTTGGCTCCCATTTCCACAGCCATATTTGCCATTGTCATCCTGGACGATTGTGACATTGACTTAACAGCCTCTCCAGCGAACTCTAAAGCCTTGTAAGTGGCTCCATCTGTTCCAACAATTCTCACTATCTCAAGGATTAGATCTTTCGAAGAGACTCCCCGACTTAGATGTCCATCACATTTAACATATAATGTCTCTGGAACTTTGAGCCAAGTCTTACCCGTTGCAAGGATATATGCCAAGTCTGTAGCACCCATGCCTGTTGAGAATAGACCAAAAGCTCCAAGTGTACAACTATGCGAATCTGCTCCTACAACAATCATTCCTGGGCCCACGTAGCCCTTTTCGGGTATTACTTGGTGGCAGATTCCCTCCCCTAGATCATGGAATTTAGTGATTCTTTGCTCCCTTGCAAATCTTCTCACTTTGGCTTGTAGCGTTGCAGCTTGGTCACTATAAGGTGGAACAGAATGGTCAAAAACGATTCCGACCATCTCAGGATCAAATATGCGCTTGACCCCCATCTCATTAAGTGCATCAATTATCAGGGGACCAGTTCCATCATGGAAGTATGCAAAGTCCACTGGAACTTCAACAAAATCTCCTGCACTTACCTTTTGCCCTAACGATTTTGATATGATCTTCTCCACCGCAGTGCTACCCAATTTAGCGACCTCAAACCATTCAAGGTTAGAGGAATATTTTTATTTGTCGCCAAATTTGGCCCTCTTCGCAGTCAATATTATCAACGAGCACTACTTTTTTGATTTATTAAAATTTAGAACGT
>JACIVQ010000019.1 GCA_014361445.1 Methanosuratincolales archaeon
AATATAAATATAGAAGCTTCTCAAAATCCTCAGCACTTATTCGCCATTTTGTGTCCATACGTGGAATAGCCATTTTGGGTGGAAGTAAATCGTCATTCCTTGCCAAACCTTCTCGAGTGTTAAAAAGCCGTGTCAAGTTATAAATTCTTTCACCAATCTTGAAAAACTCTTTCTTGTCAATCGGTCTATAAACAACATTTAACATTTCAACGCAGAGATCTACCCACACTTCAGGATCCCCTGTTGTATTTGCAGGAATGTTGTCACAAGATATCAATGTCCAAAGTGCAGCATTTCGATCCTGTAAATACTTTGTAAGCTCTGCCTTACCATTTATTGTGAATGGGTTTTTAAGTTCAGATACTATCGTCCAAGCTCTTAAATGATCCGCTCCCCTATCAGCGGTAGCATATGCTAGCGCCATACCCACAACACCTCGAGGGTCGTAACCCGGAAATTCAAGACCTTTGATATGTAAAGCTAAATCTCTCGCTGATAGTTCTTCAGAAGCTCTTTTTACCCCTTCTGCCAATATGTTACCCTCTCCCTCCCTCTTTGCAATTTTATTAAGTAATTCTAAATGTCCTTCGAAGTCCCCAAATCTAACTCCAAAGTTATAAATTCCTTTTTCAGTACATTCCATGGCAAAAGAAATAACTATGCCCGCACTCATTGTGTCCATTCCAAGTTCATTACAAACCCTGCATATCCTAACTACTTTTGCTAAATCTATATGCCCACAATTAAATCCGTTTAATGCTACTGTCTCATATTCTAATCTTTCAACCTCCTCCCCCCCAATTTTTACATGAACTCCGCAAACTAAAGGGCAAAGGGGACATGTATGTTTCTTTATTGTATATTTTCTTATTTCAGGCACAGCAAGTGAGCTCCAATCCTCAATGTATCCCTTTTGAAAATTGTTGATAGGTAACACTTTTGCTCCTGCAGACATTTCTACTGCTGGAAGATTTCCTCCCAAGTCGATGCCTTTTACCACATAATTGCGCAAATAGTCCATTGCCTTCAGGTAAATATTTTTTATCTCTTCCTTCTTATTAATTGGTTGCAATTCTTTCTCTGATAATTTTCCACGTATTGCTATCGCATAAAGATTTTTAGAACCCATCACCGCTCCCAAACCGCCACGTCCTAAGACTCCTGCTCTACCATTTCCGACCAAATCATTTAATATACAAGCAAATCTTACTTTCCTCCTTCCAGCTTCTCCAATAACCATGGCAGAAAGTGGTTTTAAAAAAGCACATATCTCATATGTGTTTTTGTCCGCGAGGGTATGGGCTTTTTTAATCTCGATAACATCCCCGTCAATCTTCAAAAAAACTGGCTCCTTGGACTTTCCCTCGATTATTATTCCTGTATAACCGCTCTTGGCTAGTTCGTATCCAAATCTACCTCCTGCATATGAATCACAAAACCCTCCCGTGGCGGGCGATTTGGTCGCTACGACATATCTTGTGAAACCTGGGAAGATGCCAGTTAAGAGACCTTTAAAAATAAAGAGCTTATTTTCTGGAGAAAAGGGATCAACCCCCCGCCTCAACTCTTTATACGAATAATATGCAGCAAGTCCCTTCCCTCCAATAAACTTATCAACAATTTCTAAAGGGATTTCTTCTTCTTCAAGCTTTCCATCATCAAGTTGCACTCTAAGAACTTTATGCGTTTTTATTTGCATATGACATCATTTATTGGTTTGGGGGCTGTGCACTTAAAAATTTTTCACAAACTACAAAATTGTGGATTAAATGTACTTTTAATTATATAATTATAACCTGTGGATTAAATCATTATAAACTTTATCTGAATTTAAACCAAAAACTCTAAATATTGCTTATTTGAAAAGGTTGTTCCATGTCAACAGTTGGAAACTTTTCGTCCATCCCCGAAAAAAGAACCCTTCGAAAAGCGATAGGAATAGTATATATTTGGGCATTGGCAAGCGCTACAATTCTTGGGCCTTGGTTAATAATGACTGACTGGTGGTTCTCGCTTACCGGACCTTCGCTTTCTTTAGCATTCGTAGTAACAATGCTGCTTATGATACCTGTTGGTTTATGTTATGGTGAGCTTACTTCTATGTTACCTTGGGCAGGAGGATCCTATAATTTCATTGGACATGCGTTCGGACCTGGGATTTCATTTATATTCATGTGGTGGCAAACCATATGTTACTATGCAGTAATAGCATTCAACATCTTAGCACCGATATACATTTTGCAATATGTTGGAATATTGCCTGAGACATCCGAAGCACTAATCGCAGGTGGCTTAATTTTTGCAACATTCTATGCGATTTTAAACTGGTTTAAAATAGAGATGAGTGCGACTGTACAGTTTCTTTTGTTCTGGTTATTGTTTATTACAGGGATAATCTGGAACGGTTTTGGCTTGATGGCTTCTGGAAAATGGACCGTTGCAAATTTCTCACCATACTTACCTTACGGAATAGAAGGCTTCTTGACGGCTGCTGGCGTCATGGTCACCATGTATTTCGGATTTGAAGTCGTGGCACATATGGCACAGGAATTGAAGTTTGAGCCGAAGAAAACCATCTATCCTGTAGTCGGGGCTATTATGACAGCAGGTTTTGTATATATTGTAACACTGACAGGGATGGCTGGTGTGGCACCTCTAGATTATTTACAAGGCACTCCATGTGTACCCGCAGAAATAGTTTTCAATGTGTGGGGAAATACAACGTGGGCATACATCGGCTGGATAGGAATAGTGTTAGGCGGTATTGCTTGCGCTTTGACTTGCGTTGATGGATTTTGGCTTGCTTTAAGCAGACTTTTTTACGCACTTGGGGAGGCAAAACTCTTCCCAAAGTTCTTTGAGCGAATAAATGCTCATGGTGTACCAGGGATCGCAAACATAGTGGTCTTCTTAGGTTTATTGCCTTGTATTCTCTTTTCAGGAACGGCTTGGATACAAACACTCTTTGTAATTATGGGTTTAGGCATAGCTTCTGTTTATTTGGGCGCAACTCTCTCCTTCCTAAAGTTAAGAAAATCTAAGCCAGAGTGGAAACGGCCATACAGAGTGCCTGCTGGATATTTAGTAGGCATTTTAGGTGTTTTTGCTTCGATCTTTTGCGTATACTGGTCCGCAATGGCTATGACTCTTGAAGGTTGGTATTTAACAATTGCGTACCTTATAGTCGGTGCAATTTTATATTACTATTCAAGTGAATCTAGGAAACGCAAAGGAATCAAGCCCGAACTAAAACCGCCAATTCAATAATTTTTTATTTTTTATAAATTATCTGATTGATGTTTTGACCATTTCCTAATCTGTAAACGGCATTCCTAATAAGTTTATTATTACGAGCCTTTCTTCTGCGTTTTCTATGTTCAGAATTTAGTCTTCGTATCCTAGACAAATTTTTAATTTTCCCCTCTTACAAATCTTTGGTGGCTCTGTGTCCATACATGACGTTCTTGACAGCATCCTTGAATCTGGCATAAGGCGGTTATTCGAGTTGGTCACAGGCAAAAGTTATCTCTCTCGGCATAGGTGCGCCCGACTTTGATGCTCTTAAGCACATCAAAGAATACGCGTCAGAGGTGTTAAATAAAGACATGACACATTATACCCCGAATAATGATATGAAGAATTTAAGGGAAGCAATTTGTTCTGTGATATTATGGGTTGTCGACATTATTACCATCATTCCATCCATCCGAAATAAACGAATGAATAAATGAGTGAGTGAATTGTTTTTGATTTCGGGCAGTCTTATAAAGTGCCAAGGTATGGATGCGGATGTTAGTTTGGACGCGGACGGTGAGGTAGCCACTGGTGCGCTTACATACGCGGCAGCTGAGTTAAATTAGATTAGTTTGAGTTTTATAAACCACTAACCATATTATCAACAATGACCTGTATGGATGGGGATCCCTACGAATGTAAGTGTAATAAAACTAAATGGTTTAGTCGGGAGGGAAGAATTATCAAAATAACCAATACTAGTAAGATCCCTAAAACTATCAGTGGGTTCTTTATCCAAATGAATGGGTACCCGAGATATGGAACATGCCATACAACTTTTCCTATTACCCTGTCTTCTGGGACCCAGCTTTTGGGATTGTATGGGTTTTCGTCTGGATAGGTGTTTGCGTCCCCCTTTGTAAGTATGTAATACTTTCCGTTAATCTCCTCCTTGTCTATTGCCCTGTGCGACCACGGAACTGGATCATAAACCGCAAACAAAAAATAATCGGTAATCTTCGTATTAGGAAAGTAAAAAACTATCACATCGCCGATGGGCTTTTCACCAGCAACTATCTCTTCACCTGAAACTTTCTGAATGAACAGGAGCGAACCTGTTGGGATCGTTGGCTCCATACTTCCGGACATTACCGCTGCAAAAGGCATATTAGTTCCTGAAACTGTTCTTGCCATTCCGCTAAATCCAAATATAAAAATCAAAAAAATCAAAAGTGCCTTGAGAAAGAACTTATTATCTTTTGACATGCCCATCTACTGCCTCAACGGTCCCATCCCAAACTTCAACGCAAGCCTGTCAGCCCTTTCTTGGATTATCTTTATTTCTCCTTCGGTGAGATGTTTGAATCTGCCCTGCAACTCCAAATATTTTTTCACAGGCTCTCTCTTAGGGACCTGAACGGTCAGCCTTGTAACACCATTCTCGACCTCGTAGAGTGGCCACAATCCTGTCAAAACCGCCATCTTCCCAAGCTCTATGCCCATACTGATGTCGAACCTCCAGCCTGTTGGGCATGGTGTGAGGATGTGGAGGAGCGCAGGTCCTTCGACTTCTAGTCCCTTCTTGACCTTATTCATCAAGTCGATCGGATAAGAGGGGCACGCTGTAGCCGCGTAAGGGATCTCATGCGCAACTGCTATGCCTACAAGATCTTTTTTCTGTGTCTTCTGACCTATGGATTTCTTACCCGGCGGGGAAGTCGTCGTCGCCGCAGAGTAGGGTGTAGCTGAGCTCCTCTGTATCCCTGTGTTCATGTATGCCTCATTATCATAGCATATGTACAAAAAGTCGTGACCCCTTTCAAGTGCCCCGCTGAGTGCCTGGAGGCCAATGTCGAAGGTCCCACCGTCCCCCCCAATAGCTATAACGTGGGGGTTCTCTTCTGACTTTTTCTTCCTTCTCAATGCCTTCATGGCACTCTCTATCCCAGACGCTAGAGCGGCAGTGTTCTCAAACCCCAAATGGACCCAAGGGACCCTCCATGCCGTCTGGGGGAAATAAGATGTGGCCACCTCGAGACAGCTCGTCGCAGTGGTCACAATGATGTTTCTTCCAGCTGCCTTCAGTACCTGCCTTATTGCTGTTGCTGCTGTGCAACCTGCACACAGTCTGTGACCAGGTGCCAAGAACTCATCTTTTGGGACTTCCTTTATGGTTCTAAAACCAATAGTCATACAATCACCTCTTATTTCACCTTCACTCTCTCAACCCCACGTAGACGCACGGTCTCGATTTTCCTTCCTTAACGACATCCTTAACCAAGCCAAACATCAACTTAAAGTCGTCCACCGGAACATCCCTCCCCCCCAACCCTGCGACAAAGCTCTGTAGCAGTGGTCTCCGGCCCTTTTCGTACAAAGTTGTGGCGATATCTGCGAATAGCGGGTTTGAAGGTCCTCCCGGCGTCACTGCTCTGTCCACGACTCCAACTCCTTTCAAATCTCCGAGGAGGGCGACTATCTCCTCTTTGGGGAAGGGTCTAAAGCATCTAATTGACAAGACGCCTACCTTTTCCCCCTCCTTTCTCAATCCACTCGCCACTGCTTTTGCAGTGCCTGTAAGAGCGCCCATCGTGACTAAGGCGTAATCAGCATCTTCCATCATGTACTCGTTCACGAAGTTATACTCCCTACCAAACTTATCACCAAACTCCTTATCTACATCCTTTATCTTCTTCCTGCTCTTTTCTATGGCATCCACTACCTGGTATTTCATTTCATAATATGCCTCTGGCGGTCCAACAACTCCTATACTATAAGCGAATTTTGGTGAAACTCTGTTTTGTAAGGGTCTTGATGGTACAAACTCCCTCACCAGACTCTCATCTGGGAGCACAACTGGCTCATATGTGTGGCTCAGTATATACCCGTCTAAATTCACCATAACTGGCAACAATACGTCTTCCGCAATCTTGAATGCCTCCAGCGTCGCATCAAAAGCCTCTTGTGCTGAGGTTACCCAAAGCTGTATCCACCCTGCATCTCTCTCAGCCATCGCATCAGAGTGGTCATTCCATATGTTGAGTGGGGCAGAGAGAGCCCTATTTACATTAGCCATCACAATGGGGGTTCTCAGTCCGGATGCCATGAATAGCACCTCATGCATGTATGCCAAACCCTGCGAGGAGGTGGCTGTGAACACCCTCGCACCTGTCAGCGATGCTCCAACGCATGCACTCATGGCAGAGTGTTCCGACTCAACGTTGATGTACTCTGCCTCCAGCTCTCCATTAGCCACAAACTCTGATAACTTTTCCACAATAGTTGTTTGAGGTGTTATGGGATATGCTGCTACCACATCTACATCGGCCATCTTGACTGCATAGGCCACCGCGTAATTTCCCGACAGTCCTACCCTCTTCAAGCTCAACCCTCCTTTACCATTGTTATCGCCTTAACTGCACAAGCTCTTTGGCAGATCCCACATCCTTTGCAGTAAGACAGATTAACATCATAGGTTCCATCATCGTTTATCTTTATCGCACCCTCTGGGCAAAATATCCAGCACATCCCACACTTAGTGCACTTCTTTTTGTCGAAAAGTGGCCTGTAAGTCCTCCAAGAGCTTACGTCAAATTCTACTGAACTTCCAGGCTCCACAATGGTGCCGCCTATAGGTATCTCTTTCCATCCCTTTAACCTGCTCACATATTCCCCTCCCTTTCAAATATTTTGGTCTGAGCAAATGCCGCCCTAACTGCGGCAATGTTCTTTTCGGCAAATGTTTTGAACCTCTCCCTGATTACGTCTTCAACACTACCCAGTTTTACTATGCCCGTCGCTTTGACCAAAGCTCCTAGGATTGCTGTATTAGTTACGGGGGTGCCCAGCTCTTTAATGGCAATCCCTGTGGCGTCTACTGTCGCGACCCTGCGAGCGTTTGGGATTTTCTTAGCGTATCTCTCAGGCTCATACACCGAATTGAGCACAAGAATGCCTCCCTTCTTAAGCCCTTCACTTATATCGTCCCTCTCTGACAAGTGGTGGTCCAGTACGACAACAACATCGGGCTCATATATTTGGGTCCTGAGCAGAATTTCGTTATCATTTATGCGGGTAAATGCTAATACAGGAGCCCCCCTCCTCTCAGGACCAAAAGCCGCAAAGGCTTGGGAGAATTTCCCCTCATTGATTGCTGCTGTGGCTAAAATCTCTGCAGCAGTTACTGACCCTTGTCCTCCTCTACCATGCCATCTTATCTCCAGCATTTGCTTGCACCCAGATTGTACCAATTATTTTAGCCACATCCTTTAAAAATGTACCTTTTGGCTAGGATATGCGTTAATGATAAATATTCTGGTCCCACATAGCCATTTTGAGGTTATCGCATTGCAAGATGTAATCACCACAATAAAGCAATACCTAGATGATGGCAAGGGTTTTGAGCTGGGATTTGAGGGCAGTTCCCCGGTACTCAGTGATGTAAAGGGCATATCCAAGCTGGAAATATCGAAAGGCGAAATGCGCGGTCTACCCATTAAAAAAAGTGGGAAGAAAAAGATATTAGAAGAACAGAAGTCAGTGATCCTCAATGCTTCAAGAATTCTTGTCGATAATAAAGTCCCGTTCAAAGTGACGTTGGGATCCAAAGAAGCCACCATTCGCTTCGATCTTGACCACTACATACATATGTATCCCGACAAATGTGTTGTTGTTGGCTTTAATAACTTTGAAGAGCAACCCCTCTCCCTCATAAAGGAGTACCTTTCAAATTATCCGAATTTGAAACTCTTGGCACCAAAGAGGTAAATATAAATGAAAAAAATATCGGCGATACTATTCACCATATCACTCATACTCTTATTCTCCCCAACCTTTGTGTATTACCTTATGAGAGAAACGATAAACTCAACAAGATACTTGCTTCTGGTAAGCATTGCTCCATTCCTGTTGGGGATTATTATATCATTAATCTCAAAGAAGTTGGACACTAATGAATCTGCTTGAGCCGCAGCCGATCAGTGATTTAAGCGTTCCAGCGGACTAACAGTTGCCGTCAGGTCAGACAGCTAAGCCTTTCCTAGGAGTAAGTTTTTGTATACATTTTCTTGCACCTGTTGCTAATCTAAACTTATTTTTTATTTACTTCGATTTTATTTTGTAATTCTCAATATACTCCTTCATTAAAGCGAGATATGCTTCTGAGGTCCTCTTCATTCTCTCTCTGTCTCTTTCCTCGACGGCTCTGACAACCTTCGCGGGTACACCTATGACTACACTTTCCTTGGGTATCTCCTTACCTTCCGGAATCAGCGCACCAGCACCTATAATACATCCCTCTCCGATCTTTGCTCCCGTAAGTATGATCGCCCCCATGCCGACAAGGGTTCCCCTTCCCACATGGCAACCATGAAGTATACAGCCATGCCCAACTGTGCAACCATCATCAACAAAAGTGGGGAAGCCAGGATCCGTGTGTAGTATTGATCCGTCTTGTATACTAACACGCTTACCTATTGTTATTCTCTCTATATCGCCTCTCAGGACGGCGAATGGCCATATGTTCGACTCCTCTCCAATTAAAACGTCCCCTATGACTGTAGCCATTTCATGGACAAATGCCGAGTCGTCTATTATTGGCTCTCTGCCCTTAATCTTTTGTATCATGTATTATCACCTAAAACTCAAATAGAGACACTTTGGATATTTCTGCATTAATGAAGTATTTGAACTTGAAAGTATCTCTCCATTCTGGCTTGTCCATCACACCTTGGAAACAGACTCCTATCACACAGTCAAGAGCACTCACGGAACTGAGTTTTCTTTTCAAATCACTTGGATCGACCTGTGACTTTGGCATAGCAAGCCCGCCCAACAAAACAACGATCGAAAAACTCTCTCCGACAAAACTCTCCCCCAAAGCATATCCGTAACCTTTTCTGTCAACCAGCTCCACAATTTTATCTGTCTCACCATTTGGAGAGAAATGTGGCCTTAAGGGTAGATCCCTTATACTATAAGTCAGAAATTCGGCAAAAGGCAGACAAGTATAAGGAGTACCCACAAAGAGCAATCTCCCACTTCTGTTAGATTTTACCACTGCGGTTCTAAAACACCTGCTTAGACCTACAAGCCCCTTTTCTACCATTGTCTCCAATTTTCTCATCCCTTGAGATATTATCTGGTGTCTCTGACATTTATCAATATGCAGCAAGAAAACCTATGGTTTCAAACATGGGCGAAATCGCGGCGGGGTTTAAATACTCCAATTTCAATTCGAAGTTAAAGTTAAGGCTGAGGATGTTCCTGAGCTTAGAGATGTTAAGGTTACTCAGGTTGGAAAAGTCTTCAAACCTAATCCAAATAAGGTTTTAGCGCTAAATAGAACTCAATGGATACTTCAATCTTGTTAAGTGGTACCTCGGCTTTAACTCTAAATCCAAACTTTTCCTTCACAAAAACGGCTACGAAGAAGCTAAAAGGCTCTTCAACTTGAATACTGCTATGATTCAGATGGCAAGGGATAAGACGGTTGAAATCTTGAAGAGCTTTGAGGAGAACGAAAGGATGATAGTGTCTTAAGGGTTGAGAGAATCTCCATACGCTTCGATAAACGATACTACCGCTTCTCTAAAACCACTAACATTTAACGCCATACTAGCTTACCCTAAGCCTGAACAAGTGAGAAAGAGTCAGCCTTCCAATAGTTTTCGGTAAAAAACAGAAGCAAAGACAAAGAATTGAAGAAGCCCTGAAAGTAGGATGGCAATTTACAACCATTAAGGCTGTGAATAAGAACGGGGAATGACACACTCACTTCGTGCTGAAGAAAACGGTTGAGTTGTCCGATGAGCCTGAAACTGTGATAACCATAGACAGGGGAGCGCATAACTTCCGTTGCAGTAGCCATCTCAAAGAGCAATCCAGAATCTTTGAAAACGGGTCAAACTCATGAGGCAATATTCCACCACACAATTGTGGGAATCATCGTTTTCTTTGTTATGGAAGATTTCTATATTGGCGCCATTGCCGCGAAGAAAAGATGCCCCAGATGCAAATCGCTATCATCCTTTATTGGCTCTGATGCAGAAAACAACAGGCTTTATAAATGCCCAAAATGCGGAGTCTGGTCTGAATAAAATACCAAATTCCATTAGCGATGACTAATGGAAATTGTTATTGCTTGTTTTATGGTGGGAGGAATATGAGTTTTTCTGGGGGCAGTATTTTGTTTATTTGGTTGGCTATGAGCATTTGTAGTCCTCCTTTAAGCATGTTTAGCGGTGATAGGCTTTTTTCGAGTTCATTGTTTGATGAAAGCCTTTTCATCTGCTTTTTCGCGTTTACCTCTATTTTCCTAACAACTTTTTTCATTAGATTTTCGTATATTTTTGCAGCTTCTAAGCCTTCTTCCTCGGCCTTTGTTATGGCTTTTACCGCCAAGCGTCCACTTAGGGCTGCGTTGTCCATTCCCACACCTCGATATAAATCGACTAAGCCAGCGGCATCCCCAACCAGCAATATTCTCTCCTCTCCCAGGAATACTGTGCCTTTTAATGTTGAGGAGAAACCTTCCCTTTTGACAATTTCACCGCGAAGCCCATACTTTTCTTTAACATAGTTTAAGAACCTTTCCGCATACTCTAACGGGTTTTCGTTGGCGCCTGTGCCAATCACCCACTTGTCGTCCTTCAAATAAACCCATGCAAACATTAGAGGGCAAAACTCTCGTTTATAGAACATGTAAAGGGTGTTTGGATCCAAGTTTGCCTCTCCAACAAAATAATAGTTAACCGTCGCTCCCGAGGCTTTTCTATCAAAATCTTGTGGTCGTAGTTTCATTCTAACCCTTGAAAGCATACCATCAGCGCCGATAAGATAGCGAGTTTTAACCTCCTCTTGCTTCCCTTCCGCCGACAATTTAACGATTATTTTGTCTTCGCTTCTGTCTTCAATAAAATCAATTAGAGAAGTATTATCGTGAAAATCTGCTCCAGCATTTACCGCCAATGAGTTAAGCCAACTGTCAAAAGTGGATCTCCAAAAGTTCAGCATCTTCATCCTGCCTTTCAAAACCTTATCCTTCGGAGTTACCATCTCCACTTTAAAGAGCTCGTTTCTGCAAAGTCTCTCGCGAGGTATCTTTTCACCAATAAGCTTCTCAAAATACTCAAACTGAATCCCTGAACAAGGCTTGTTCCTAGGAGTCTTAAACTTCTCAAGCAACAACGTCCTGAAACCTCTTTTTGCAGCAAACCTCGCAGCAACAGAGCCAGCCACACCTCCGCCCACGACAGCCACATCATACTCTTCCATACCACTCACACCCCAACCAATACTTATTCCATGTCTTATGCGTCCTACGTAAAACTATAGTTTTCTGTAGAGGCACTAAACAAAGCGGTTCAAGCTTTTTAGCAACGTTTCATTAAGACTTCTGCAGGTAAGTCTTTCCTAAAGAGAAGGAAAAATGTAGTATGTTTATTTCTAACATATCCCTTAACGCATGGTGGCATATTTTCTGGGGGATACCCAATGGGGGGCTGTAACCTCTTTACGTTTGAAATAAAAACGGAATGGGCTTGAAAAACATATGGCGTATCGGTTACTTTAAATGCTGCTTTAAAACCTGCGTCGATGGATAAGGTTAGGCGGGCAGAATTAGCCCATAGGATCATGAGCTCTATGGGATAGCGGAGCTTTAAGCGTGAGCCCCCTGAACCAGCAGATGAGGCTGGAAGCGTAAAGCTCCAGCTGAACGTTGGGAGCCCATGACTTTAGTCATGGGTACCTTACTTATAAATAAAGGTCTAGCAATAGGTACTCTGGGATTTTACAGAAAAAAAGGGAAAAACGAGGATCTTCAGTTATTTGAGTACAAAATTATTTTCTGATGTTATCCCTCTACTTTCCTTTCAACCACTATCTTACAACGCGTAACCAAAGCGGCGATAACCCCCAGCGCTGCCAGCCAAGGTGCTAGGATGGCTCCCACAATACCTACCGTGGCAGGTATCTCCAAGAGAGTTTTACCTGCCTCGTCTTTAACAATTATTCTTGTGACATTTCCTTCATGTATCAGCTCTTCAACCTTTTTAATCAGCTCATTAGCCGCTATTGAGAATTCTTCAGTGACAGTCCTTTCCAGTTTAGTCCCACAGGTCGGGCAATATTTGGCATCCTCTGCCACCATACTCCCACAATTTTTGCAGTACGGCATATTACTCACTAATAAATAACTCTACATCCTTCCACTTAATCTTTGCCGGGGCCTCGTCCAATAGGGGACTCACCCACTTTCGTACTCTTGAATAATGAAGTGTGTGAAATCGTGTCTCAAACAACCCTAAGCTTAAAGCCTATAGATTCATTCGTTGGTTAACTGATAACGAATACCAACCGAAAAAGAGAATATCCCGAAGAATTAAGAAAATAATGGGGAATGCTTTGACCAAGCTGAAAGCACTTTTAACTGAGCTCTCACGTAGCGAGATCCCAAAGGGGCCTTCCCCGGCCTTCACTCCTGTTCATCTCATTAAGGCCCTCCTGTTATTGGAGTCTAATAGCATGGGGCGCCAGTTAATGTCTAAAATGCTAGGTCTGGGCGAAGGATCAGCCAGAACCCTTGTCAAAAAACTTGCGGAACGAGCGTTGGTCTCCATTGATCCTGTTGGTGGTTGCAATTTGACAGAAGAGGGCAGGCTCATAGTGAGCGAACTGCGCCAGACAATCCTATCCTCAAAAGAGTTTACTTTAGAGGAGTTCGGGATCAAGCTACCCTCTTTCGCAATTCAAGTGAGGGGCCCTTCGGCGTTTACAATACCTATCACAAAGCTCAGAGATGTTGCAGTGAAGAATGGTGCTGAGGGCATGTTGGTGTTTACTGTCAAGGACTCAAAGATATCACTGCCGATGATAGTGGACGACATCTCAAAAGACTACCCTCGCCTCGTGGAAATGATTAAGAACTCTTTCTCTCTAAGAGATGGAGACTTTATATTTATTGGGTTCGCAGAGGATAAAAACGCCGCAGAACATGGAACCCTAGCGGCCGCCATATTTTGCATTCTCGAGTCTTGATTTTTTGCCTTCTTGTACTTCACTTTTTGCTTTTTTGGCGAAAATTATAAATTTATGACATATTAAGACAAACCATAGGTGTTTTTCAAATGAAAAAAAGTATTATTGTACTATCAATTATCCTTATTGTAGCCTTAGGTGCGGTGGCAGGCATGTACGGCGCTGGGCTTCTAACACCTACCCAAAAGGTTAAAATCCGGATAGGCTACCTAACTGGAGACCTGCACCATTTAGCTCTACATGTAGCAGTTGCGAAAAATTACTTTGCACAGTATGGCATAGAATATGAACTTTATGAGTACATAAATGGACCAACCCTAATGCAACATTTCGTAATGGGCGAACTCGATTTCGCTTATGTTGGCACCCCACCAGCGTTAAATGCCAGGGCCAGCGGAATAGGCTCCAATGTGACCTCCCTCCCTGTGGTAATAGGGTCTGGGAATTTGGAAGGATCTGCATTGGTTGTGAACCAAGATATTATAAAGAACATAAGCGATCTTAACAACAAAAAGATCGGGACGCCAGGTACTGGGACTATTCAGGACGTGTTGATCTCCACTTACGCAAAGAACAACAACCTTAATATTACAAAATATCCAGGCCGCATCTCTGATCTACCAGTACAGTACGCAAGAGGGGAAATCGACGGATTCATAGGTTGGGAGCCATACCCCTCAATGGCGGTATATCAAAATAACGCCTCAATACTACTCACATCCCATGACATTATGCCAAATCATCAATGTTGCGTACTAGTAGTCTCTGACAAGTTCCTCGCGTCTAATCCAGAAATTGTGGATAAGATGGTTGCCATACATAGAGCCGCTATAGACTTCATCAACACCAACCCGGCAGAAGCCAAGCAGATCGCAATGAATGTTACCAAACTCCCGATGCCCGTGATAGAACTCGCATTCTCGCACATGTCATTCTCAAAATCAGTGAATGTCGATAGCATCAAAGCTTTTCTAATAGACATGATAAGACTAGGCATAATCAGAAATATTGATATAGAGCAAGTGGATAGCTTCATAAACGGCTTCATTAATACCAAATATGTATCTGGTTGAATGTGGTTTCAATGAGAAAACTATACTTGCGCATGCGGTCTTTACTCTTGGCATCAACATCTGTTATCATTTTCTTCATTTTGTGGGAATTGGCTGCTTTATACTTGCCATCTCCGTACTTCCCGGATCCCTACTCAGTCCTGAAGGCCTTCATCACCATAATTACGGTTGGGGACATCGATGGATACACGTTGGCTTGGCACACACTCATGAGTCTAGAGCGGGTCCTACTTGGATTCGTTGTTGGTAGCGCAACAGGCGTACCGATAGGGATACTCTTAGGTATAAAACCAACACTTAAAAACGCAGTCACACCCATTATAGAGCCTATCAGGTTCATTCCGCCAATAGCATGGATACCTCTTTCAATAGTCCTACTCATCGGCATGTACAGGTACATCTTTCTGATATGGGTTGGCGTCTTCTTTCCTGTACTATTGGACACTATAGCTGGTGTTAAAAGGACCTCAATAACGCTTATACAGATGGCAAGGACATTTGGGGCGGACAACAAGAAGATAATCACAAAGATCATATTCCCGGGGTCCCTCCCCGAGATCATGAATGGTCTCAGGGTTGGGCTTGGGGTCGGCTGGATGTGCATCGTGGCCGCCGAGATGATAGGGGGCGAGCCTGTTGGACTAGGAAGACTTATACTGAAATACGCAAACCTTCTCCAGATCGACACTGTGATAGTTGGGATGATAACAATAGGTCTGGTGGGCCTTGCCATGAATTATTTCATACTTTTCTTAGAGAAGAGGCTGTTTAGATGGAGGGTTGAAATAAAGGCGTAGGTGTGCGAATTGGAAAAGGCCATTCTCCTTGAGTCAGTATCAAAAAAATACGATGTCGGCTCAAGCTCACTAGAGGTTATAAAGGATCTCACATTCGACGTTAATGAAAATGAGTTTGTCTGCATAGTGGGTCCATCAGGTTGTGGTAAGACCACACTCCTCAGGATCATTTCAGGGCTTGAACCACCTTCTTCTGGCAGAGTGCTCGTTTTTGGTAGACCTCCAGATCCCAAAAGACAGAGGTTCGGAGTTATCTTTCAAGAGGATTCTCTACTTCCTTGGAGGACCGTTCTCGGAAATGTCGAATTTGGACTTGAGATTCAGGACCAGAAAGAGGCAGAACGCGAAAAGATAGCCAAAACTTTTTTGGAACTTGTGGGGCTCCAGGGATTTGAAAACTATTACCCGCACCAAATATCTGGTGGAATGAAAAAGAGAGTTGCCATAGCTAGGGCTTTGGCAATTGACCCTGATCTGATACTTATGGATGAGCCATTTGCAGATCTTGATGCCCAGACAAGGTCTTTCATGCAGAGGGAACTACTTAACATATGGTCAAAGCTCAACAAAACTGTCCTCTTCATAACTCACAACGTCGAAGAGGCGGTCTTCCTTGCACAAAGAGTTGTTGTTTTGACTAAACGCCCCTCAAAGGTAAAGCAGATAATCAATATAGATCTTCCCTACCCAAGGGCCCGACTGAGCCCCCCATTCATATCTTACCGAGAACGGATATTGACTGCTTTCCATGAGGAATTGGAGGTTACATGAGATGGAAAAAGAGCTAACAATCCGTGATGAGCTGATAAACGCCGCTCTGACTTCTAACGAAGCATTCTCGACAACTCTAAAATCAATAATGCGGCGAATGGACATCTCTGCAAAGGATCTGAGCGAGGGGTCTGGCGTTCCGCTCAGTACCATAAACAAAATACTCTCCGAATGTAGAGATCTCCGCCTCTCTACACTTAGAGACATCCTAAGGTACCTTCATTCTCTTGAGGTTCCGCAAGCTGACATCATAATCGGGGTAATTGCTGCAAGACCCTCACTCGACACGATATCAAAACACCAACTGTTGGCAAAGGGTAAGCGCGTGATAATAAAAGAGTATCCTGCCATGACAATAGAGGATGCCATAATAAGTGCGATAAAGGCGGAACGAGATAGGGTAAACGGTCTTGTCTGTGCCTCTATTGTTGCCAGTATAATAGAGAAGTTTGTGCGAATTCCAATTGCCACAATAAAGATCGAGGAATCAAACATTCTGGACTCTGTAAATCTCCTCGTTGAGAAAATAACGTCAACTGGTTAATTTATAAATGTTTTTTATTAATCGTTATTAATAAAAATTAAAAAATTTTTATTAAAACCAATTTAATACAATTTATTTTTCATTTGTGGATAGAGGGCAAGATTTTTAACCCCCAGTTATCTATTCTCACACAAGAAATCTACAGAGAGGAGTTCTATGGCAAAATATCCGGACAAAGTGAATTTGTACGACGACCGCGGGAAGCTCTTCGACACGAACGTTCCAATCGAAGCTCTTAGCCCTCTAAAGAACACCGCTATACAAAAAATCATTTCATACGTAAAACAATGTGTCGCAGTTAACTTGGAAGGCGTCGAGAAGGCACTGGCTACAGGGGAAGTTGGCGGAAAATGGTGCATAATTAGGGGTAGATCTCTGAAGCTTGATCTCGTTAAGAACGCGGGCAGCGTGGCAGACTCCTTAAAGAAATGCTTGCAGGTAGATCCTGACGATGACACCGAAGTAAAGGTCTTAAAGGGCGGAAAACACCTCCTCGTTAAGGTCCCAGCGAAGCGGCTCAACGCAGGTGTGGAGTATACCACTGGAACGACTGCGGTTGCTGCGGCCCTCTGTTGCACTATAATCGAGAACTTTAACGTCAACATTTGGGATGCCGATCTCGTGCACGCTGCCGTCTGGGGAAGATACCCCCAGACCATGGAGATGTTGGGTGGAAACGTCTCATCACTTTTGGCAGTCCCGCAACAGAATGAGGGCATGGGTTATGCTCTTAGGAACATCCCTTGCGCCCACATAGCTCTGATCGCGAAGAAGAATGCGATGAACGCTGCCGCCCTTTCATCGATCTTAGAACAGACCGCCATGTTTGAGATGGGTGATGCCATTGGCAACTTCGAGAGGTTCCACCTATTGGGTCTGGCGTATCAAGGATTAAATGCGGACAACATAGTCTACGATCTGGTTAAAGAGAATGCAAAGACTGGAACGCTAGGAGATGTTGTATTATCAACCGTTAAGAGGGCTCTCTCAGACGGTGTTATAAAACCCTTGAAGAAAACGCCATCTGGTTACACGCTGTATACTACAAGCGATTTAAACAAATGGAACGCCTATGCCGCAGCGGGGCTCTTGGCAGGGACAATGATTACATGCGGCGCTGCTAGGTCAATGCAACACGCCCCCTCAGTCTTCATATACTTCAACGACCTCCTAGAAAGGGAGACAGGTCTTCCAGGAGTAGACTTCGGCAGAGTCGCAGGTACTGGTGTTGAGATGTCTTTCTTCAGCCACTCAATTTACGGCGGAGGAAACCCTGCTGTCTTCCATGGTAACCACATAGTGACCCGACATAGCAAAGGTTTCACTATACCTTGCGTCGCTGCTGCCGTGGCTTTAGATGCTGGAACCACAATCTATACCCCCGAGAAGATTAGCGGCGTGGTTGGCGAAGTGCTCAGCGAAGTGCCCGAACTTAGGGAATCACTGCGCTACGTGAATGAGGCCGCGGTCTCGATAAAGGGAGGAATCTAAAATGGTAGATTACAAACCCCAATATTACCCTGGAGGATCAAACATAGCCGCCAACAGGCGCAAGTATATTGATCCTAATTACCAACTTAGAAAGCTAAGGACTATAAGCGATGACGACTTGGTTAGGTTGATGGGTCACCGCGTCCCTGGAGAGGCTTACAAGAGCGTCCACCCGCCCTTGGAGGAGCTGGGCGAGCCTGCATGCCCCATCAGGGAACTAGTTGAACCAACGCCCGGAGCCAAGGCCGGCGACAGAATTAGATACATTCAGTTCACTGATTCTGTGTACTTTGCTCCGCTGACTCCATACATGAGAGCATGGATGGGGCATATGCGCTACCGGGGAGTTGACATAGGCGTCCTATCAGGGCGTGTCCCGCTTGAGGCGAGAGAACGGGATCTTGAGAAGGTCGCTAAAGAGCTCGTGGAGACGGAGATATTTGATCCAGCAAGGGTCGGGATCAGAGGTGCCACTGTTCACGGTCACGCATTAAGGCTCGATGAGAATGGACTAATGTTCGATGCTCTCAGAAGGTTCCAATTCGACAAGAACAAAGGTGAGGTCGTTTACGTTAAAGACCAAGTTGGCGTTCCATTAGACAGGCCCATATACGTAGGAAAGCCTATCCCCGAAGATGAACTTAGAAGGATAACTAGCCAATTCAGGGTTGATGGAGAACCATTCAGGAATGATGTGGAACTTATACAGTTTGTCCAGAGAATCCACATGCTTAGAACAGAAGCGGGCTTCGACCCCAATAAGGTGAAAGACATCTAGGAGGGATAATAATGAGCGAAGAAAAGAAGATGTTCCTAGAAGCGCTCAGGAGAAAGTTCAAAGAATCTCCTGAAGAGAAACAAACAAAATTCTACATATATGATGGATGGAAGCAGTCAAAGAGGAAGAGAGAATTTGTAGAGGCTGCTCAGAAAATAGCTAAAGAGAGAACTGTCCCATTCTACAACCCCGATCTTCATCTCGGCGGTATCCCGCTGGGGCAGAGGGTCTTGATGCCTTACCGACTCTCGGGTACTGACATATACTGCGAGGGCGACGATCTTCACTTTATAAACAACGCCGCGATGCAGCAGATGTGGCACGACATAAGACGCACAGTGATCGTAGGTTTAGATGCAGCACACACAGTCTTACAGAAAAGGCTCGGTAAGGAGGTCACCCCTGAGACCGTGAACCACTATTTAGAAGTACTCAACCACGCATTGCCTGGTGCGGCCGTAGTCCAAGAGCATATGGTCGAGACCCATCCAGGGCTTGTCTCGGACAGCTATGTCAAGGTATTTACAGGCGACGACGAACTTGCAGATGAGATCGACGATAGGTTCCTTATAGACATAAACAAGGAATTCCCTGCTGAGCACGCTGCACAGCTTAAGGCTGCTATTGGAAAACGCATCTACCAAGTCTGCCGCATGCCAACACTGGTAGCAATGACCTGCGACGGAGGTACAATGTCGAGATGGGCGGCCATGCAGATCTCGATGTCAATGATTAATGCATACAAGCTCATGGCGGGAGAGGCTGCTGTGGGCGAGTTTGCATTTGCAGCAAAGCACGCAGAAGTCATAGAGATGGGCACCTTGATGCCTTGGAGGCGGGCAAGGGGTCCTAACGAGCCCGGTGGAATTCCATTAGGCTATATGGCAGATATTTGCCAAGCTTCAAGGGTCAAACCAGACGATCCTGTCTGGGTCGCGCTGGAATCCATTTCCATGGCCGCTGTACTATATGATCAGTTCTGGTTCGGAAGCTACATGTCTGGTGGAGTAGGCTTCACTCAATACGCAACTTGCACATACACCGACAACATTCTTGACGACTTCTGCTACTACGGTGCCGAGTACGTTAAGAAGAAGTATGGTGGCTTCGCAAAAGTCAAGCCGAGCTGGGATGTTATAAACGATGTTGCTACGGAGGTAACCCTGTACGGTCTTGAGCAGTATGAGCGATACCCTGCCTTGATGGAAACCCACTTCGGAGGATCACAGAGGGCTGCCGTAGTTGCCGCTGGCGCTGGAGTATCTGTCTCGCTAGTTACTGGTCATTCCACCGCGGGTATCAACGGTTGGTATCTGAGTCAACTCCTTCACAAAGAAGAGATGGGTAGGCTTGGCTTCTATGGATATGACTGCCAGGACCAATGCGGCTCTGCGAACAGCTTCTCGTGGAGGAGCGACGAGGGTCTGCCCTTCAACCTGAGGGGTGTAAACTATCCCAATTATGCACTGAACGTCGGACACCAGTCAGCATACTGCGGTATTGTCTCTGCCGCTCACGGTGGAAGAGGAGACGCGTGGACAACAAACCCATTGATAAAGGTTGCCTTTGCAGACAAGGATTTGAAATTTGACTTCACACACCCGAGGCTATGCTTCGGAAAGGGTGCGCTCAGGGAGTTCATGCCCGCGGGTGAGCGGGACTTGATCATCCCGAGCCACTAAATCCCTCTTTTTTATTATGTCATTAAAGATGACTGGATACTTGTCACTCAAAAGGATTGTAGATGTAATAACAGATCTATCCCATTTAACACCAGAATGTGCAAAAGAAAAATATCCAGAATTTCCATCCTTGTCTGGACACATTGCAGACCTGTTCCTAAAGGATCATTTGCACGATATACTTCCAAGGCTGAAGCTCCAACTGAGGATTGTAGAACGTTATAATCCTCCAATCAGACCTGCACTGGACCCATATTCTTCAACACAACTTGGAATATTCAGCAAAAACTTCTCTGATTGGGAAGTTGGGCTCTTCCTAAATTACCCTGCCTGCTGCATCCGTTCATTCTCAGAAGAAGTGCGATACGGGTTTGACTCAAAGCACTTGGAAGAGCTGAGTAGCCTGAGAGAAGAGGTTGTATTCGTAAGTACTGCAGGGTTTGTGCCACATAGCCTATTTTGCAAAGAAGCATCTGAAAGAGCACTTATAGGCTTCTTAAAGTTGGAGGAGTTGCAATTATTAAATGATCTTGAGGATGAACTTTCCCAAGTTCTTCCACACACTCACCCAGAGTACCAAAAGCATTACTATGATATATTAATCCATGACACTCAAGACTGGATGGCATCTTACAATAAAAAGTCAAGCTTTCATGGATGAGCTTTCGAATCAAAGGTGAATTAACTTACATCTCGCTTAATCTCCGATATTATCTTTGGGACTTCTTTGAGCGAACTCACTAAGTGATCCACTTTAAACAGTATGTCTTCCGTAACATCAGACGGATCTCTCTTTACAAGGATGGATAAGTCTGCCTCTCTCATAGCTGGAAGATCGTTAATGTCGTTTCCCACCATTACCACAAGTCCATAAAACCTTCTGAGTTTTTTCACAAAATCCATTTTTTCTTTAGGCGACGCATCCGCTATCACGAACCTTTTGTCTATTCCCAAGATCCTAGCACACTTCAAGGTCGACTCACGGCAGTTTCCTGTCGCTATGAATACATCATCATCTGATCCCCTGATAGTCTCGACCGTCTCTCTCACATCTTCATAAAGTATTCCTCCTAAGCCCACCGCGTGTGTTGGACGTCCGAACCTGTCCACTATTAACGCAGCACACGTCCCTACTTCTGAACCGCAGTGCCTTTTAGCCTCTACAAGAACTCTTTTCAACGCGTTGAGAACATTGTTCTGCCCCAAGATCTCATTACTAATTCTGGGGAGAACATGTGAGGAAGAACAAATGACTTTTCCAATCTTAATACTGTCTCTTTTTATCTCATTGATCGCACCCTTGATGTTTACTAGGTGCCCGCCAATCTCTAAGACAAATTTCAAAGTATTGACATGAAAAAGAGTCTCATTTTTCTGAAGGTCCAAAACTACTCTGCAAGGTTTCAATATCGTGCCTGACTTGTCAAAAACTACTGCCGCCCTCAAGCATTTAGCCCTCTTCATCCAGCACCGCAAACATTCCCGCTGGTGTCTATCTTGCCCTCGTCTTTGATTTCAAGAGTTTTGGCTCTTTCCTTCACTTCTCCTTTCTCTATTTCTTTTCCCACTTCCCTTTCTTCCCCTTTTCTTTCTTCGCCTTCCTCCACCCCTCGCATAGGACTTTGTTCGACAATATTCTCTTCAACCATTTCTAGAAAGTCTTCATCGTAAAATAGTCCGGTAGAGTCCAACTTGGCCCAAACTTTGCCATCCATTTCTGCTAACTCAACAACTTTGCCGAGGGTGCCCGTTCTTTTGTATACTACCGAGGCTCCTTCTCTGATCATTTTCCCCGCTCTCCACAAATATTTAATAAATTGAGGTCAATTCAAAATATTAAGCCTTTTACTTTTTTCATAGAGTTCCGTGAGCCTAGCGATTTTGAGTCGGGTGTTATCTAGGCTTTCTTTCTTCTAGACCTGCTAGGGTTAGGAGGCCCATGGTGGATGATAGGTCTCGTGAATGGGATCCTTTACCTCCTTACGGCTGGTTATAGGTGGTGTGATA
>JACIVQ010000002.1:0-24928 GCA_014361445.1 Methanosuratincolales archaeon
TTGGAACAATGATAGACCCAGTATCTGAGAGATCCATCCTAAGAAGAATATGGAAGTCGCTATTGTCAGCGCTACCATCATCAGTGTGTAACCTATCGTTCCGACGATCCGTTCATTTGGTTTGGTGGGATGCAGCTCAGAACTGATGTTGGAACAGCCCATTCCATATCATCGGTGTTAACCAAAGACCACTCGATTTTAACTAAATACTCATTAATAAAAATTCACATCTTCCGGCTTTCCTACCATGACCCCTCATGACCTTCCCTGTCTTACAACAATAGATCTTCTGCCTTGCCCGCGTAAACTCTTCACCTTCTGATAAGCCTGAAGATGCTCTGTATGATAATTGAAATCCCCACAAATATTACAAAACCAGCAAGTAGTCCGAACCACCCCAAGGCGTTATTTGCCAGCATGCCAAAGAAGTAGCCCATTCCAACCCAGAAGACCGTTCCGGACAAAGTCCCCCCCATTTTGTCCAGAGCGTCGCGGAGAGCAACCCTTATCCCCAAAATGATTATCTGAAAAGCCCCAAAGGCGAGGCAGAAATAAGATGCCGCATTGTACAGGACCGGATGGTTACGATCCGGTTCTGGGAAGAAGACATTTTGGCTTACCTCTGCCAAATGCCAGCCTTCAGGAGAAAAAAACGCCCTAATGTGGTCCGAGATATCCGGGGTGATAATCCACATTAATCCTAGAAGTATCAGGAAAAACCCCAAAGAGAGTAACCCGAGCTTGTCTGTCTCATGCTCCCGTCTCCTTCTAATTTCCATAAATAGGCGCCTGACCCATTCAACGTTAATTTAGCCTTCTTAAATTGCTTTCTGAAAGCACAATAAGCACTTATAGAGGGTTTGGCTAAAACCTGATCTAAGCGGAGAAAACACCAGATGAAGGTACTTTTTATCGAGCCACCAAAGGAGATATGGTTCGTCATGGGGGATTACCTCTCACCTCCCCTTGGAATAATTCAGCTTGCAGCCTACCTCGAGAGGGCGATCGAAGACATCGAGATTGAGGTTTTGGACTGTAACGCCCAGCAAATCGACTGGGAAGGTATGGAAAAAAGAATCGCAGCTCTAAATCCCGACATCGTCGCATCGAGCGCGCTGGCCACCTGCAACGCCTATGTCGTGGCGAGAACCTTAGAGACCGCAAAGCGCGTCAACCCCAACATACTCACCGTCGCAGGGGGGCAACATTTCACCTCGACCGCGCAGGAGAGCCTTGAAACCTACCCTGAGATAGACACCATAGTCCGGGGAGAAGGCGAGGAGACCCTTACAGAGCTCGTCAGGCGTGTCTCAGAAGGGGTTGGCAATGTAAAAGAGATGACGAAAAGATTCGCGTATATCAGGGGATTATCCTTCAGGCATGATGGCAGGATATTTCACAATCCGCCAAGACCTCTGATAGAGAATTTGGAGACTCTACCCTACCCTGGGTACCACTTTGTCAAAGACCTCATGCAAAAATACCATTTCGCTGCCATGGCTGGAAGGGAAGTCCCTCACGCTTTAATCGAGGGCTCAAGGGGGTGCTTCCACAACTGCACATTCTGCTCTCAGCGGCGCTACTGGCAGGGCATTCTTAGGGCGAAATCACCCAAGCGAATAGCCGACGAGATGGAGTTCTGCTACCGCGAGTATGGGAGTAGGTTCATCTGGCTGACGGATGACAACTTTGTATTTGGAAAGAGGGCAGAGGAATTGGCTGATGAGATAATCAGGCGCGGTATCTCTGATGAGCTGATGTGGTTCACTCAGGCGAGGTGCGACGATTTGGTAAAGAGCGAGGCCTTGCTGCCCAAGTTAAGGAAGTCTGGTCTCATGTGGGTCCTGCTCGGCGCGGAGAACCCCCGGCAATCGACACTTGACGCCTTCAACAAAGGCATAACCTCGCAGGATACCATAGAGGCCGTGAAGGCACTGAAGAAAAACGACATATTCGCCCACACCATGTTTATCATCGGTGAACGCGAAGACACCGCTGAATCGATAGCAAACCTTAGAGGATTCGTGAACGACCTAGACCCCGACATGGCGATATTTGCGATACTCACGCCATTCCCTGGGACGGATCTCTTTGAGAAAGCCAAGAACAATGGCTGGATCGAGGACTTCAACTGGTCCCACTACGACATGATCCATGCCATAATGCCGACCAAAACACTCTCCAGAAGAGATCTCCAAGAGGAGCTGTACCTGTGTTACAGGGACTTCTTCGGGTCCTGGGGGAGGCGTTTACGTGGTCTATTCTCTATGAACCAGCTGGTACGGAGGATCTACTGGTACATGGCCTTCAGAGGCATAATAAGGCGGCTACGGGATCTTGTTTAGGATGATTCGCATGCCGACCAATAGGTTTCTCATCAGGTTCTATGTCACCATCTCCTTATTTGGGATGCTTATAGTGCTCATACTGGCGCTCAACCCTCCCCTTACAGGTGGAGACTTCCCATGGCGAAGACCTATCATTGGCGCTTCCTTTGCCTCCATCTGTATACTGGGGGCTTTTGCATCCTTCTTCCCTAAACGATGCGCAGTTTTGGGACACTCTGTCAAAACCAGAAATGCCTCTCCGCGCTACCTTCCCGCAAAATCAAAGGGACACCATCCTGACTGCAAGTATTTCTCATCTCACATAATAAATGCGGGAGGGCATGCGCTCTGTGCGGGGTGCACGGGTCTGTTTGTCGGCGCATTAATTTCTCTCGCCGGGGCGCTTTCATATTTTTTCCTCTGGTCTAACATCGGCGGAGCCTCTTTAGCCGTGGTCTTGGGGAGTTTGGGATTGATTTCGGGTTTTGCGCAATTCGCGCTTAGAGATCTTCTCCGTACTGTAATGAATGTCCTGTTTGTCGTGGGTGCCTTCCTAATCTTGATGGGGATGGATCAGCTGGCTAAAAATTTCTTCGTCGACTTATTTATATTGGCTATGATCATATTTTGGATCTTGACGAGGATCGAGCTATCACGATGGGACCACGATAGGGTGTGCGAGAGATGCAGATCTGTGAAAAAAGAATGTGAATTGTGAGGGACTTATCTCCGACGGAGCCCGTAAATAGCTCCGATTATTATCAAAATCCCAAATATCATTACAGCGATTGGCCAGACGTCAACAGTCTTGGGTATTATCTGGGCCTGTTGAAGAAGCCATATGCAACCGGAGAGAAGTATTATAATACCGATGGCTAGACTCACAAAAGCGCCGCCGCGCGGAATCCCGAAGCACTCCTTCTCGATCTCGTCTCTTTTACGTCTCTCTGTCTCACTTACAATGTAAAGGGAAGCACCACACTGGGCGCATACCTTTACATCGTCAGGGTTTTTTGCTCCGCATTTAGTACAATAAACCATTTTAATCGATAACCATCTGCCTGAGCTCACACTTAAGACTTTGGGTCTTCCTTCTTTCCTGACGCCATTCCATCATGGAAAAACAATCACTTTTACAGCTTTCTTCATTAATACGGTTCTAGTTAAGGCGATTTCCTCTATTTATCATTTAGCGCGCCAGAAAGCGCTCCTTTTCGTTATCTATCTGTCCTTGGTGCCTCTCTTCTACCAAGTCATAGAGCCTATCTCGTTTATCTCTTTCTCCTTTTCTTGACTTTATTTTCCTCCTCGAGCAACTGGAGATACACATCATATGGAGGCTTACCATAAAAATCCATGATAAAATCATAGAAAGGGTTGGATGCGTATTTTATAAATCTGTCAATTTTTTTAGCCTTCAAGGGCATCTACCCCAATGATAATAACTCCAAATCCTTCAGGCAGAATTATAAAATGTGTCTCACAATAGAATTTCTCTGAGATATCTAAAACGGGCAATTCGTACTCTTGATTTTTATTTAGCATAAAACTGCCTGAGTATCTTTAACATCATCTCCCAAATATTTTTTTCTTAGCAAACGTCCTGAACATGACATACAACATACGACTGAGAGTATCCTATGGGCTTATCTTTGACCATGAAAGGTCATGCCAAGGGGAATAGACCGTAACCAATAATAAACCAAAATAGAAGAATAAGATTCTGGTGGTTTGATTGGATCTTATCGAAGCAATCAACACGAGAGCCATGGTAAGGGATTTTCTTGACCAGCCGTTGAAGGAGGAGGAAAAACAGTTGATATTGGAGGCTGCAATTAGAGCCCCCACCGCTGGCGGAAATGAACAGTGGTACTTTTTGGCGGTAGAATCGAAGGATAGTCTCGAAAAACTTCACAAGTTGCTTGTGGATGCACAGAGGGTATACTTCACAGAAATGCTCAAGGTTCCTTGGTCTAAGGATCAGATAGAGAAATGGGAGAAGAAGATTGAGGCAGGGCTGTACAAAGCACCATTCTATGTCGCCGTTTTTACAGACATGCGGGCTCGTTACTACACGAGAACAGATGTTGAAGAGAGATGGGCGGAACAAAGCGCTGCCGCTGCCATTGAAAACATGCTTTTAGCGGCTCATGGAATGGGCATTGGAGGTTGCTGGTTTGGCGTACCATTATTGATGGAAGATAAATTCTACGAATTCTTTAAAGTTAACAAAGAAGAGATGCGACTGGTTGCGGTTCTAGCCTTTGGATATCCAAAGCAGAAACCATCCCCACGGCAAAGGAAGAAGAGTATAAAAGAAGTTGTGAGAAGCCTATAACTAGGGATTATAGAATCCAAGCCAAATTATCCTTTTACCCTCAAAATTCCTTTTTTTAATTACGAGGATTGGGTGAGTCTACCTTCACCCAAACTCCCGATTTTGACATTTGTGTGCAGACAATATTGTATATGGTAAAATATCAATATGCTAGGCTGTTGATTGATCATAATGTTGATTTTCATATACCATTATACCAGTAAAAATCATGACTCCCGCTAACAACGTCGAAAATAAAAAAGGGGTTACTTGGGAGCCTTTCCAAGCGGAATGACGACCTTACCGTAGGTTTCGTTTATCACTATCGCAAGCGAGTTGTACCACGCCGCTGCAGCTGTGATTAGTGCAATTGTGCCTCCGCCCATGATTATGATCCTGCTGCCAGTTATGTCTCCCAATCCTAGAAAGATGAATGCAAGCCACAAGAAAAAGAACACAAGAGATGTTGTGAGGTTAGTCTTAAGTGATGCAATCCAGAGGTAGAATGTGAAGAAACCCCAAAGGATGAGGACAGCTCCGGCGGCTACTGGATGAAGGCTCACAAAACCCCAGCCCGCAAATAGGCTGAGCATCGCGTAATAGAGCCAGAAAGCCCCGTAAGAGGTGAAAGCCACCAGACCAAAAGTGTTTCCAGTCTTCCACTCCCAGTAGCCCACGAGGACCTGGATAATGCCACCGTATGCTATTGCTAGTGGTATTACTACTCCTATTCCATCGGCTGGCAATAAACCTAAAATGAATAGCGAAAGTGCCGTGGTCGTCATCGCAAAGGCTGCAAGACCAAGTGGCGCTGGGCTAGCCTGTTTCTGAGACACTCAATATACCTCCCAATATGGGGTACAGAAAAATTTCACAGGGTTATAAGGTTATTTGCCACTTAGGGATTTTGGGCTTTCAATCCGACCATGAACATAGAGCCGCTCAATACTTCTGCAGGTATTTTATTATGCCTTGGAAGATCCTCTTTCCGTCTCCGTATGGGACGTTTCTCTCTTCGGGCAGCTGCCACCCGAAAAACGCCCTCTCGGGGTGTGGCATCATCCCCATGACGTTTCCTTTCCTATTGCATATGCCTGCGATGTCGTAAACTGAGCCGTTTGGGTTGTAAGGGTACCTGCCCTCCGCTGCCTCACCTGAAGGCATTGAATATCTGAATAAAACGCACCCCTCCTCAATAAGCTCCTTTAAAAAGTCCTCGGAGGCCGGGATAAACCGACCCTCACCGTGCCCCACAGGTATTTTCAGAATCTCTCCAGTCTCAAGATCTCCTGTGAAAGGGGTCCCGCCTCTCTCTACCCTGAGGTAAACCCACCTGCACTCGTACTTCGCAGACATATTGTTTGCGA
Organism: Methanosuratincolales archaeon; assembly: GCA_014361445.1. GTDB lineage: Archaea > Thermoproteota > Methanomethylicia > Methanomethylicales > Methanomethylicaceae > WYZ-LMO10. The sequence goes on from JACIVQ010000002.1 coordinate 6,012, forward strand.
GTGCTGCCTTAGGAACCTCCACCAGCTCACCATTAGGTAATATGCCAGCCTCGATCATCACCTGGAATCCGTTGCAAACTCCCATTACAAGCTTCTCCTCATCTATGAAAGCCTCGAGCTCAGACTTAATCTTGGAATGGACTTCCTTGCCCCAGATCGCACCTGCCCTGACATAGTCTCCATAAGAGAAGCCACCGGGAAGGACAAAAAGTTGGTATTCGGAGAGGCCTCTCTTCAAGATCTGTTTCATGTGAAGTACCTCAGCTGTGAGTCCCAGATTTTCGAGTGCCACCTTCATCTCTAAGTCGCAGTTTGTACCACCAACCCTCGCTATGCAGGCTTTTGCCCTACTAAGGTCCATCAACACCCCTCCACGCATGTCTTAGCTCAGATATACCAACTTCCCAGGTCGAACCATCTAATCCAAATATCCTGAAACTATTCCCTCCCACAACACCTACCTTACAATGGGGCACTCCCTGAAGGATCTCCTCAAACTCTCGGACACAATCCCTCTTCACCTCCACCAAGAACCTCGATGTGGACTCTGAGAAGAGTAAAACGTCGGATCTATTGACGTCTGAGGGGACGTTGCGAAGGTCGATAGATAACCCCAAGTTGGCAGCCATGACCATCTCTGCTGCTGCAACACCGATCCCTCCCTCTGAGACGTCGTGGCATGCTGCGACGAGACCGGAATCCATTGCTTTAATTAGCGACTGTGTGGTGTCTTTGGAGATCTTTGCATTAACCTTCGGACACTCCCCCCCATTTAGTCCCTTGCTCTTCAAATAGATTGAGCCGGCAAGTTCGTTCCTAGTCACCCCGAGGACGTAAAGAGGATCCCCTTCTTCCTTTAGTTCCACGGTGACGGCCTTCCTTACGTCTGGGATTATCCCTATTCCAGTTATCAATAATGTGGGCCTCACAGGCCCGAGTGGTGACTCATTGTACAAGCTGTCCTTTCCCGATATGAAAGGCGCGTCTAGAGCCTTAGAGAAATCATAGCATGCCTCAGCAGCCCTCACAAGACTTCCCATTCGGTCCTCCCTCTCTGGATTCCCCCAGACAAAGTTGTCTAGAAGGGCTATCCTCCTCCCACCCACAGAAGTGTTGTTCCGGATTGCCTCCTCTATCGAGGCAGCAGCCATCCAATAGGGGTCAGGGTAGAAAGGAGTTATCCCGCAGGAGATAACGACCCCCATCCATGAGTCTCTCAAGGGCTTGATAATAGCTGCGTCATTAGGTCCGCTCAGGTCTCCCTGTAGGGGCTTGATAGCAGTGCATCCCCTTACCTCATGGTCGTAGGTTCTAATTACATCTTCCTTGCTCCTTATGTTTGGATCCGAAAGTATCCTCAGCAGCTCTTCGGCAAGATCCTTTGGCTCGGGAAGAGCGCAAGGTGTTGGCACATATTCCACATGTGAGGCCTTTCGGATCGCTCTAGGCGGGCTGTAGAGGAATTCGAGATCGAGATCACAGACGACCAGACCTCTGTGATAGACCCTTAGCCTCCGACTCCCGTTGAACCTGCCTAGCACGCATGCCTCTACGTCTTCATCCTCAAAGACCTCCAGTACGTCTCCAAGGTTTCTCTCAGGGACTGATAGGAGCATCCTCTCTTGGGACTCGGAGATCCATATCTCCCAAGGCGCCAGGTCTGGTTCCTTCAGGTGCACCACATCAAGGCTCACTTCTATGCCCAGTCCGGACCTGTTGGCCATCTCCCCAGTTGCGCATGAGATCCCGCCTCCCCCGAGGTCTGTGATGCCCGATGCCAGCCGCCTGTCCCTTATGGTTATTATTGCCCGCCTGAGGCGCTCCTCCACAAGAGGGTTGGGTATCTGGACAGCAGGTCTGAGTCTGTCGGTGTCCTCCATCAGGTCGGTAGAGGCGAACGTAACGCCGTGTATTCCGTCTCTTCCAGTCCTACCCCCTGCCAAGACTGCATAGTCACCCTCCTTAGTATCCTTCACGTAGAACCCTTTGGGAAGTATACCCACGCAACCACAGTAGACGACCGGGTTTCCAACATATCCCGAATCGAAGAATATCGCTCCTGAGACCGTTGGGATGCCCATGTTGTTACCGTAACTTCCAATTCCGGCGATGACTCCCTTGTAGATGTATTTTGGGTGTTTTAAACCGTGTGGTAGAGTTTCGTAGGGTAGGTCGAGCGGACCGAAGCAAAGGACGTCGATGTTCGCTATGGGCTCACCCCAAACCCCCAGAATGTCCCTTATAACCCCTCCAACGCCCGTCGCGGCGCCACCAAAAGGCTCAACGGCTGACGGGTGGTTGTGAGTCTCCACCTTTGCAGCCACCAGATAATCTTGGTCAAATTCTATTAGCCCGGCGTTGTCCTCAAAGACCGAGTAGCACCAAGGCTTGTTGAGCTCCTTGGTCGCTTTCATTATATACTCCTTTAGGAGCCCGTTTATCCTCCTCCCGCCCTCGACTTCTACAATGCCCTTGAATGTCTTGTGGATGCAGTGCTCCGACCATGTCTGCCCAAATGTCTGAATCTCGACATCTGTGAGGGGCCTCGAGTAGTGCTCCTTAAGGGCTTTCATCTCGCGTAGGCTGAGGGCCAGACCCATGGTCTGGCTTATCTCCGAAAGGTCTTTGTCTTCCGCTCTAGAGAGATCTATCTCCACCACCGAGACTCCTGGGACCTTTCTAATTAACCCCTCCTTCACCCGCTAGCACCTCTATGAAGAAGTCGTCCTTGGTTGGGTTTGCCAGGAGTTTTCTGCACATCTCCCGTGCTAGGCTCATGGCTCTCTCTTTATCGTTGACTTCTAGCTCAACTGTGTATACCTTACTCACCCTCACGCCACTTACAGGAAAGCCAAGGTCCCTGAGCGACTTGGTTGTGACGTCCCCCTCTGGGTCAAAGTGCCCCTTCTTGAGTTTGACCTCTACCCTCACCATCATGCCCTCTTCAGCCCCCTCCTTTCCATTAGCTTCTCTCTCAGTTCCGGGTACTTCAGCGCCAGCACCTCGACCGCCAGAATAGCCCCATTTTTTGCGTTGTCTATACCAACTGTTGCGACAGGGACGCCAGGCGGCATCTGCACCATCGATAGTAGGGCATCCAGACCTCCCAACTTTACGCTTAGTGGTACTCCTATGACTGGTTTAGTGGTCTTAGAGGCGATAACTCCCGGCAGTGCCGCGGAGAGCCCAGCGATTGCTATGAATACCTCAGCGTCTGTTGATTTTACAAATGAGTCCAGCTCATCTGGGCTTCTGTGGGCAGAGATAGTTCTGTACTCCACATCTAGACCGAACTCCTTCAAAACTCCAACAGCCTCTTCTCCCGCGCTGGCGTCAGATTTGCTTCCGATTACAACTGCGACCTTGGGCACCCTAATCACCTCCGTAGAGTATGCAACCCTCGGCAAAGTGGGCCAGTTTTTCCGCAAGATGCCTCGCAGAGTTGAGATCCTCGGCAAAAGCCACAGCCAGTCCCATCCTTCTACCAGCGTACGCAGACGGCTTCCCGAAGTACCAGAAGTCTTCACCAGATCCCATGAACCTGTGGATCGCTCCTATGTCAATATTGATAACCTTCCTCTCCCCCTCAAGGCCGTCAGGTGCTAGAACCACATGTGCAACGCCATAAACACCCTTCCTCGAGATCTCAATAGAAGAACGGCTCACAGGAAGACCGAGAGTTGATGTCAGCTGCAGTCCGCCCTCGTCCATATTCAGCATCCACCTGGTTATCAGACCGGTATCGTGAGGTCTGTTTGCGACCTCGTTGTTGTATACTTTATCCCCGATCACAAACTGTTCCACTGCGTAGACCCCTATACCCCCAAGGAAATCTGCGATCTTTCCGGCGAACTCCCTACACTTTTGAGCGGCCCGTGGAGATATCGTCGCAGGGAGCCAACTCTCATGATAAGTGGCGCCAGGTCTCCTATGCTCTATGGGTGGAAGGAAAGAGTCAACTATCTTTCCTTTGCCATCGAAGTGCCGGACGACAATCTGAGTTATCTCGGTGCCGGAGGACTTCAACTCCGGCAGGAACCTCTCAACTATTACCTCCTCTCCAATACCCCTCGCGTGCTCCCTAGCGTGGGCGTATGCTTTCCTGAGGGAATCTTCGTCCTTCACAATGGAAGTGCCGTGCCCGCTTGAGGTCATGACGGGCTTGACGATCACGGGGAGCCCGAAGTCTGCAGCAATTTTCCTTACCTCCTCGTCACTCCTGGCATATGCCCATTCCGCCCTTTCTAGCCGAAGCATATCGAACATCATCTTAGTTGCATGCCTGTCCATGCACACTAAGGGTCCGTACGGTGTTGACATAACTTTATAGCCCGCTTCCATGCCAAGCCTGAAGGTTCTCTCGGTATCTATCATCTCCACCTCAAGATATATGGCATGGGGTTCGTTCGGGTCCGGAACGTACTTCCTTATGTAGTTCTCCAGAGAGTCCCCATCCTTCATGTCGAAGACCTCATAGTAGTCAGAGGAGTCTTGAGCCGGGAACCCGTTGTACCTATCAAAGGCAATTGTCCGGATCCCGCCCGGTAGCCCGCCGTAGTTCCTCTTGGCGGCGGTTACAGCCAGGTCGCCTAGCTCGCCTCCCCCCACAGAGATGAACGTCACAGGCTTGTCGCGCCTCAGCCCATCTAAAGGGGAGAGTCTAGCCTCAAACTCCCTCCTGTAGCTATTTACATTCTTGAGAAGTTCGATCCTTTCATCCTCGGTCAATTTCTTTACCATTCTATCCCACCTCAATTAATCCCTTTCCAGGTATCCACATCATCCTCTTCCCGAGAAGCCCCTTCCTCTCCCTGTATTGGTAGATCTCGCGTGCCATATTTGCTAAAGCGATCCTCCTCTCCATGAACTTCTCGGAGCCAATGTCGCTCCTGTGGAAGACCTTCCAGCCATCCTCCAGTGAGAACCCCCTGCACAGCCTTTCGGCTACCAAGCTCGCTTCAGGTATGCTACTTCCTGTTCCCACACACTCCACGATCCTTGACCCCCCAGTCAAGATTTTTCCGTCGGTCAGCTCGGCGGAAGCCCAAAGGATAGATCCTGTGCCGCTGTCAATGTTAATCCTAACGGGATGCCCCTTCGCAAGTTCCCTCCTGTTTGGATAGCCCTCTGGGCACACAGCCTTAATAACCACAGCCCTATCATCAAACTCTGCCTTAATCGTATTTAGCCTCTCCCCGATTATCGCCTCGCAGATCTCAACCAAGTCGGTCTTGAGCATAGTAAGTACATTTCCGGCCTCTGGATCACCGAGCCTCGAGTACATCTCTATGACAGTAGGCCCCCATACCGAGGTCAGCATCATCTGACCGGCGACGACCCCGTGGTACTTCTTGTTAGTCTCCCTTTGTATCGCCTCTATCATCATCCTGACTATGTCCACAGACCTTTTGTACTCCTCCTCAGTTATTATGCTCCTCTCGTCATCGATCCCGTACCTCAGATTCATTCCGCAAGAGACGGAGCCCATCCCACCAGTCTCCATCCCAAGATCCCCGTCGAACGCGTGTTTGTTGTCTTGAACGACCGGCATTGGGAGTACGCTCTTCCCGTCTGTGAAGCAGTGGAGTGTGTACTCGGGTCCCCAAACTCTCTCCTCTATCAAGAGTCGGTACTCTGTATCCTCGTAACCTTTCATGTACTCTTTGACTATGGACTCGGCGTGTTCCCTCTTCACCCTCCTCTTGTCTTCCTGTAGGTAGACTTGAAAGTCTTCTATGACCTTCACTCCCTTGCCACCGGCTTGTCTAGCTGGCTTGAGGGCGATACTATCGGCATATTCCTCGATGTAGGGGATTGCCTCCTCATATGTCCTGAACTTCTTGTACCAAAGCCTGCCCGGGATCTTGTACTTCCACTGCAGGTCCCTCATGCTGGCTTTAGACATCTCCAATTCAGAGACTGCCCTGTTGGCGCCGATGCATGGAATGCCCTTCTCTTCAAGTCTGTCAGGCACCCCATGAAAGTTAGGCTCCTCTGGACCAACGAAAACGAAGTCCACCCCGATCTTATCTGCCACATTAACAACGTACTCCGGATCATTGATATCACCCCTGAAGTACTCGCCTCCACTACTGTCCACCAACTTTTTGATGCCGGGATTGATCATCTCAGAGAGACAGTAAAGCCTTGGTTGGTGTACGCTCCTCGTGAGTGAGAGGGCTATTGCGTGTTCCCTTCCAGCCCCACCAACAAGTAGAACCTTCACAATCACACCTCCGGGTAATTACCGTCAAAGCAACCTAGGCATAGATCTTCAAACTTCAATCCAGTTGCCTCAACAAACCCTTCTATACTCAAGTACCTGAAGGAGTCAGCACCAACGACCTCCGCTATCTTATCCTCTGGGAGGTGCCTGCCTATGAGCTCGTCCTCCGGCGGAACCTCAACACCGAAGGGACAGTGGGAGACTATGTGAGGACTCCCGATTCGGACGTGTATCTCCTTCGCGCCCTTCTCCTTCATTAGGTAAACGATGTTCGCAAGAGTGTTTCCCCTGACCACGCTGTCGTCAATGAGTATCACCCTCTTTCCCCTTACTGCCTCGCTTATAACATTCAGCTTTAGTTGGACCCCCTTCAGCCTCTCTATCTGATTGGGCTTCATTGCACTCCTGACCCTTCTGCCCGTCAACTCAAAGCCCTTTTCCACAGGGATCCCAGTGGAATTTGAATAGGCCATGGCAAAAGGTATGGCCGTCTCAGGCACCCCAATCACAACGTCCGCCTCAACACTCCCCTCCTCTGCTAGAATCTCTCCGATCCTCCTCCTGACCCTGTAGACAGGAATTTCGTTTATGTAAGAGTCCGGTCTCGCTAGGTAGACATACTCAAAACTGCAGTGAGCCCTCTTGTTGCAATTCCTCAACCGCTCTGCATGTGCTGATAATGGTGTGAAGATCCTAGTTTCTCCCGGCTCGATGTTTTCAGCAGGGCTTATGGGTACACGCTCCCCTATTATGTCCATGACGCAACTCTCGGAGGCTACAATTCCTCCCTCAAATCCCATCTTTCCAAGGACAAGCGGCTTGACTCCAAGGTCTCCCCTACCAGCAACCATCTCGGGCTTTCCGTTGAGGGCTATGTACGAGAAGCCACCCCTACACCTCGAGAAAAACTCTTTAAGATCCTCTACACTCTCGCCTTTGAACGCCCTCCTTAAGTTCCCCTCATAGCTCAGCATGGAATCCCACTGGTACCCCTCTATCTTTAGGATCTTCCCATCTATCGCCACGGAGACATTTTCACTCAACTTTATCGGCTGGATCTCGCCGTTGGACGCAGGATAAGGCGAGACTGCACCTAGGCATATGTGCCCTGCAGCTTTGTTGTTGGCAAGGACTTGGTCCACAAGCCCTTCTCCCTCAACCTTCCCCCTAGATTTCCCGACAACTTCCAGTCCAACAGTCTCCTGCCCCCTGTGCTGGAGCGCCATAAGCCCAAAGACCCCAAAGTTGTAGACATCCCACCTTTCATCAAAGAGGTATATGCCGAGTATTCCTGCCATCCCTCACACCTCCGCGCTTTCGTAAATCCTCCCGCTTCCCTTCACCTCAATTCTCGTCTTCGCCCTGTCCGCTATCTTCTGTGCCAGCTCCGTGGGGTAGACCCCTGTGGTGCAAGCCATGCAAAGGTCTCCCATCCTCATCCCTGTGGCGTCGACAAAGTCTTCAAGTGTTTGGTAGCAGACCGCGTCTGCCCCGATCTTCTCGGCTATTCCATTCTCGTCGTAGAAGAAACCGATGAGCTCTGAGAAGGTTGCCATGTCTATCCCGTAGAAGCATGGGTGTGTTATCCTTGGAAAAGTGACGAAGACGTAGACTTTTTCGGCACCACTTTCCCTCAACTTCTTAATAACGGTCTTGGTGGTGTCTCCCCTGACTATGCTGTCCTCCACCACTATTACCCTCTTTCCTTGGAGGTTGCCGTTCAGGACGTTTATCTTCCTGTCAATAGTGGAAACCCTCTCAGCAGGATCCATAATGAATGCCCTGTGAGTCACGAATCTGTGTCTCCTGAGCATCCTCTCCCATCGGATCCCGGTCTCTTCGTGAAGACCGTAGGCAGCATCGTCGGCGGTCTCTGGTATAGAGACTATTAAATCAGCCCTTTTGACAAACTCTTGATACCTTCTACCTAGTCTGCGCCCAAGCTCCTCCCTGATCTTGTAGATGAACCTCCCATTTGTTACAGAGTCGGGTCTCATGAAATATGAGAACTCGAAACCACAGAACGCCCTTCTGCCTCTCTTGATGAGTCTCACCCTCTCAACAGATTCTCCAAATATTATCGCCTCCCCTGGCTCGACCTCGCTTATCGCGCTTATCTCGTTTATGTTAAGCCCAACACTCTCGGAAGACACTGCCATCAAGGAGCCCTTATTGCCGTAAAGGAGCGGTCTCATCCCCAATGGGTCCCTGAATGCAAACATGCTGCCATTCGAGTCCAGACCTACAACCGAGAAGGCCCCCTCCACATTCTCCATGCATGCACGTATACCCTCGATCAGACCTTTCTCAGATTTCTCCAACAAGTACCTTGAGAGTAGCTCGGTGTCCGAGGTTGTCCTCAGTTTTGCCCCCTTGCTCATTACCTCTTCCTTCAACCAGCCCACATTCACAAGATTTCCATTGTATGCAATTCCCATCCTCTTTTTTCCCCTGACAGAAACGATTGGCTGAGCGTCCCTAAGGTGGGAATACAGATCCCTCTTCCCTGAAGTCCCGTATCTGACATGGGCTATCCCAACACTCCCAGGGAGGAGGATCTTCCACCTCAAAAACTCCTCCCTCTCTATCCTCGGGACCAGACCTAGGTCGACGTACCTCCTGAAACCGTCAGAATAAGTCAAGAAACCGTAAGACTCATGCCCCCTGTGGTTCTGGGCCACAATTCCCCAGTACAGGTTGGAGAAGACCTCCCCTCCGTCAAGGCACTTGGCAGCAAAGACCCCACACTTCTCCCCAATCATTTATCACCATCTCTTTGCTATGAACGTGTATATAAAAAGATATGTTTTTAAAGATTTTTGACTAGTTCATTTAAAAATAGCATCAACGGACAGGAGTCCAAGCGCCTCTATTTTTTCTCCTTCTGCCAAGACCTTGTATGCACCGATACATCTCTTCTCAACCTCACCAACGACAACCGGCGGTAGTGTTGGAGCTTCGCCCTCTCCATGGAAACCCATCTTCCTGAGACACTCCCTCAAGAACTCCTTGTCAAGGCAATGATCCTCCTGACTTTCCCCGACTCTGTAGTAGCTAGATGCCCATATTCTCGCTGAGTCGTGTGTGGGGGGCTCGTCGATCTGGATGAGTTCGTCTCCCACCCAGCCGAACTCTAGCTTGAAATCGGGTATTATCAACCCCTTCGCCTTCGCCTCCCTCTCATAAAACTCGTACAGCCTCATAGAGGCATCTTCCAAGGCATTCCAAGTGTCATTGTCCAAAAGACCACGCTCCAAGGCGTCTTTCTTTGTGATCGCTTGGTCGTGACCCTTGTCGACCTTCGTTGTGGGAGTTATTATAGGTGAGGGGAGCTCCTCAGCCTTCCTCAGACCCGATGGAAGCTTTGTACCATAAAGTTCTCTTTTGCCTTCGCTGTACTCCCTCCAGAGAGAGCCGTAGAGGTACTTCCTGACGACCCATTCAATGTCAATCCTTTTAGCTTTCTTCACACGCATAGTTCTGCTATCAACCACGGCAATTAGGTGGTTGGGGAAGACCTTTCTGCTCCTCTCCATCCAATAGACCGAGAGTCTCTGGAGGTACTCCCCTTTGCGGGGTATGAGTGTTGGCAGAACGACATCAAAGGCCGAGACCCTATCAGTATGGTAAATCAAAAGTTCATCGCCCAGATCATATACGTCTCTAACCTTTCCTCTTCGGAGTTTGCCGACGTGGAGATCGGAGAACCCTACGACCTCTACAAGGTCTCCAGTAAGAGGATCCACAACCTCCAAGCTTTATACACCTTTATTAAAAATTGTCTCAGGTATTTATATACATTTTTTAAACATTTAAATAAAAAAATCATAGTTCAGAGGAGTGCCGTAAGATCATAAAGGCGCCTGACTACAAGGTCAGGGGTTAGCCTCATCTTTTTATCAATTAAAGTCCCTTCCGAGGAGACGAGCACCGTAAATATCCCAGCGACTTTGCCCGCTTTCACGTCTATATCGATCCGATCCCCTACGATGGCTACTTTTTCCTTATTTAGACCGAGTCGTCCCAAGGCTATTTCCATTATGTACCTTGAAGGCTTCCCAACCACAATTGGTCTGACGCCTGTGGCTATCCTCACAGCCCCAACAATCGAACCCGCCCCTGGCAGATAACCTCCTTCCACTGGGAGGTTTGGGTCGGTATTTGTGGCTATGAACTTCGCGCCCCTATGTATGGCGGTACAGGCAGCCGCCAATTTTCCGTATGTTAATCCCCTGTCAAGACCGCACACCACGTACTTTGCGCACCTTTCATTTCCTTCTTCAATAATAGTAAATCCTTCTTGCGTGAGGGCTGATCTCAGCGCCTCCTCCCCTATCACATAGCATGACCCCCTCTCGAACCTGCGCATGTATGCCGCTGTTGCGACTGCCGAGGTCAAGATCTCTGCGGGATCTGCATCTATTCCTAACCGCCTAAGCTTCAATGCGTACTCTTGGGGTGTTTTGGTTGAGTTGTTGGTCAAATACAGTACTTTCCGCCCAGTTCTCTTCAGAGCCTTTATGGCTGCATCCGAACCTTCTATCAGAGTCTCTCCCTTATACACACAGCCGTCTAAGTCGATCAGAAAGCCCACGATGCCTCTGATCTTGTTTATGACTGTGTCTTTATCGGCATTGTTATCGATATATGGATCACCATCACCGTTGGTATTGGCATCGATGTCATTATCAGCATTGTTATCGATAGGGGAATTGTAGCGGGCATCTTTTTCCAATTTCTCAACCCTCTGATTATCCATAAAATTTGCCGATTTTGATTATTGTTTGATTGGAATCCGGATTGTAAATGTTGTTCCTTTTCCAACCTCGCTCTCAACGGTTATAGTCCCTCCGTGTGCTTCAACAATACGCTTGGACGTGTAGAGACCGAAGCCGGTCCCCCTAGTCTTTGTCGTGAAGAAGGGCTTGAATATGTTCTCAACTACTTCCTTAGGCATACCTATGCCGGTATCCTTTATGGTAATAAGCAACTCCGAGCCAACTCTCGAGCACGCTATCTCCAGCTTTCCGCCCTTGGGCATGGCTTGAACCGCGTTCTCGATCAGATTAATAAGAACCCTTTTCATGAGATATGGGTCTAGTCTGGCGTCCAACTCTCCTTGAGTCTTCAACTCGATGTTATTCGGCACGGTGACAGATTGTAGACTCTCTTGGATCAACGCTCCTAAGTTAACATTCAAAGCTTCGGGTTTTATTGGTCTGGAGATCTCTTGAAGGTCAAGGAGGATTCTGTTAATGTACCCTATCTGTTTCTCCATCTTGCTAAGACTTTCCAAAACACCAGAACTCTTCAACTGCTCAACCATAGGAGCAGGTAACTTAGAGATGCCCATCTTGGCAATGTAGACGGAATTTATCAGTACCTGCAATGGGCTCTTCAGGTCATGGGCTATGGAGGTTGCAGCCTCACCTATTGCCGCGAGTCGCTCCTTCTCTCTTAGCTCCTTGGTCCTCTCCTCGACGAGCTCCTCTAGGTGCTTGGAGTACTTCTCTAGCTCCTCCTTACTCCTCTTTAGCGCCTCATTAAGCCTCTTAATATCAGTAAGATCAATAAAGGAGGCGATAGTTTTCTTCGTTCCTGGAATTATTGAGACGTTGATAAGAACATCATGTACATTCATATTCTTATCCAAAAACCTGAATTCATAAGACTGGGGCGCGTAACGTCCCGCGAGCCTCTCAGCCCTATAAGCCTCCATCTTCTTCAGGTCTTCAGGGAATACAAACTCCTTCCAAATTTTCTTGCCCTCAACCTCTCCCTTGGTGTAACCGGAAAGCTTTTCGAATGCAGTATTTATTTTTGACATTGTGTCATTTTCATCAATCAGTAGAGTTGGCACAGGTGCATTCTCAAAGAGTGTTTTGTAGAGGTTTTCTCTTATGATTAACTCTTCTTCGTAATTTATTCTCTGCAACGCGAGTGCATAGTATCTGGACATCTCAGAGACCGTTTCCAAGTCGCGATCATCATAGTTTCTTTTTGAATTGGCAAGGGCAAGTATGCCTATAACTCTGCCCTCTACCAGCATCGGGGCCGCGAGGAAGCGCTCAACTTTAACGTGCCATTCAGGCTCGCCTTTATATGCAGGATGATCCTTCGGAGAGTTCGTGTAGAACGGTTTTAGGTTGCTGAGGGCGAACTCAATTAGCGACTTAGGTTTGTTATCTGGACTGAGTTTGATCTTCTTCTCCTTTAGCAAGCACTCAGGCGATTGGACGATCTTATTGGAAACCAATTCCCCAGTTTTTGGGTCAACCCTGCCAACGAAACCACACCTGCTCTCGGTGATTTCCATAGCCTCGGCTAAAATGGCATCTTCAACATCCCCAATTTTTATTGTCGGGGACACCAATAGACTGTAAAGCTTTGAGAGGGCTCTGCTCTTATTCAACTCGTACTCCTGCATCTTTTCCATTTTTATTCTGTCGGTGATGTCTGTGCCGATTGAAAGTATTGCCACCAAATTCCCTTTGCTATCTTTTATGGGCCTATTTGACCAGTGAATCCAAACTCTTGTGCCATCCTTCTTCACATTTTCGTTTATATTTGAGGCGTATTCTTCCTCTTTTTCGACGATATCCCTCACGAGCGTAGTCAGGTCTCTTCCCGTGCTCTCAACTCTAGGCACTATAGTCTCGTAGACGGATCTGCCAATTATCTCCTCCTCTGTAAACCCAAAAAATTTCAGACCATATTCATTCATCCATATTACTTTGCCCTCGGCATCCCACTTGAATATTATTGACTTGGCCAATTCAACAAGCTCTCTATACTTATTCTCCGACTCCCTTAGAGCCTCAGTTCTCTCCTCTATTAGAAGTTCTAAAAATTTCAGCCAATCCCGTGTCGGTAAATTTATGAGAGTGCCCACTCCAATTATCAACTCAGTCCCTTCCTTCTTGAAGAACCTAAATTCAAAGGTGGCTGTCTGAACGCTACCATCTTTCGTTGAGGCGCTGAGTTCGTGTTTAAAAGATCCTTCACTCTTTATCTTTGAATAGAAAGCCTCCCTCAGTTCTCTCCCGCCAAGGATACTGGTCTCAAGTAGAAGGTTTTTCCCAACCAGATCTTGTTTAGTTACGCCAAAGAAATCACATGCTTTTTTATTCAAAAATTTTATCTTCCACTTGCCATCCAAAACAATCAGCAATACATCCGAGTCATCAAAAAAACTGAAGATCCTCAAAAAATCATCGGGGTTAATATCACTATTGGTCATTTTTCTATGGTTTTCCCCTTAAAATTGATTTTAAAGGATTACCTTCTGGTATTTTTAGTCCTAAGGGCATTATATATTATATGATTCAAGATCAAGTCTGCACCATCCCTGAATAATACCCTGATCTTCTTTTCAAATAATTCGGGATCTTTAAAGACCGCCTCTCCGCCCATATGAAATACTAGGCTTTGGGTATTATTCTCGCCGAATATTTCAATTAAGCTTTGAAGTGCCACCTTTTCGAACGACCTGCCTTCCATCACTTTAGAAATCTCGTCGGCAAAGTTTCCCATCGTCCTGCCTTCCTTTTTTATCTGCTTACACTCACAGTCTTTTTTCAACAAGCTATTCCTTACTCTCTTCCACTATCACTTTACCTTCCTCTAACTGCTTTACCCTGGTTTCTATGAATTTCACAACTTTTTCTTGGGTTATGGCGAGTTCGTTTTCTTGTTCTGTGATCTGCTTTTTCACAGTATTTATTAGTTCCTCAGGGTCTACCGGTTTAATCAGATATGCGTTGGCCCCAAGGTTTAATGCTTTAACAGCGTTGTCAAGTGAGGCATATCCAGTTATTATGATCTTCTTGGTAGCAGGCTTTCTTTCTTCGAGTTTGGTCAGAAGATCAATCCCTGTCATGTCCGGCAGTACAACGTCAATAAGTGCCACATTGTAGACTTTTTCTTTTGATTTTTTGATTGCTTCTTCTCCGTTGACAGCTGTGTCAACCGCATAACCGGCACTCTCTAGCAATCTCGACAGGCTCTCAATAATGTCTTCATCATCATCGATTATGAGGATCCTTTTCTTTTCCAAAAATATCCCCTCTTCCCATAATTTATTATTATCCAGTGGAATATTTGGGGAATATTATATAAACATTTGTTCATTATTTTTGTGACTATCAAAATCGGGCACTATAAATGATCTTATATTCCTATTCCTAGTCTCATGTTATGGTCACATAATCTGCTGAGGATATTCATGGATTTTCAGACTCACAAATTATAAACTGATAAATACTCCATCAGAATAATTTGAAATGTGGGTTATTTTGAATGATGGTTGGGTAAAAAAAGTTTTAGTGGGAGTAGATGGCTCGAAGTACGCAGAATCTGCTTTAGAGGTCGCCATTGATATAGCGAAGCGATATTCCGCAAAGCTTTTTATAGTGTACATACATCCTCTCCCCTCAATGCCCTTGGTGACAGGGGTGCCCGCATATCCCCATATGATTACACATTTCCCAGACTACTATCCAAAAGTTTCGCCTGATGTCAGGGAAAGGATAGAGCCGCTGTTAAAAAAATATGAAAAAATTGCTCTCGAGTGTGGAGTAAAGGAGGTTGTGTCTAAGATAGTGCCATTCTGGGGGACTGTAGGGGAAGGTTTGGTCTATTTTGCAGATGAAAACAAAATCTCAACTATCGTAATAGGCTCGCGGGGTCTTACAGGTCTTAAGAGGGTTCTTCTAGGAAGTGTGGCTGATTATGTAGTAAGGAACGCCCACTGCAATGTTATAGTGATAAGAGCTGGTTGAGATTTGAAAAACGGAAAAGTCATAGTTGATGAAGGGCCAAGTGAGTGGCATGATCTGAGCACTATTATCTTCATTCATACTTATATCTTTTTTAATTAAAAATAAAAAAATAAATAATTAATTTTACAAAATTAGTTTAAAATTAAAGTAAACATTTAGATATTTATGCTTTTTTAAGTTTATTTTTCACAAAAAAGGTGCGCGATTTAAACTATTGCCTCTGCGGAATTTTAATGGTGAATGTTGTTCCTTTTCCAACCTCGCTCTCAACGGTTATGGTCCCTCCGTGTATTTCAACAAGTTTTTTGGAGACTGCTAGACCAAGACCCATACCTTTTGCCTTCGTGGTGAAAAATGGTGTAAATAATTTATCTAAGACCTCTTTCGGTATTCCTGCTCCAGTGTCACTTATCTTCATGACGAAGTAGCCCCCTTCAATGTGCGCACTTATTTTTAGAGTGCCGCCATTTGGCATCGCTTGGATTGCGTTGAGTATCAAGTTACTGCATACCCGCCTGAGGATGTACTCGTCTAGGAAGGCAGTCATTTTCTGGTCCAAATCCATTACCACTTTAATATTGGAAGGGACCTGCTCCACTAGCTCTTCCAGAAGCGACATAGGATTTACAAGTGTAGGTGTAGCCGTCTTTTCTTTAGAAAGATCCTGAAGATCTAGCACTATCTTGTTCATGTACCATATCTGCCGATCCATCACCTTAAGTCTCTCGAGTATCTCGATCTTTAATTTTGGATCAAACTCAGCTTTCATGACCTCATCATTTAATATGTAGAGTATGTTTTTCATGACCTGTAGTGGGTTTCGGAGGTCGTGCCCCACCATGATAGCCGTCTGACCTATGGCCGCGAGTCGCTCCTTCTCTCTTAGCTCCTTGGTCCTCTCCTCGACGAGCTCCTCGAGGTGCTTGGAGTACTTCTCCAGCTCCTCCGAATATTTCTTGATCTGTTCCTCCATCCATTTCCTTTCGGATATGTCCAGGATCACGCCTTGGTAATGGGTAAGTGTCCCATCCTCGCTCCTTTTTAACCATGTCCTGTCGTAGACCCACCGGATATCACCTCCTGCTGTGACGATCCTGTACTCTTGCGCAAACTCTTCGAGACCTTTTCTCGTGTACTCCATTACTTCCTCTCTAACCCTCTCGAGGTCATCAGGGTGTATTATTTCTGCGTATTTGATCTTCCCACTGACGAAGTCTTTGGGCATATAGCCAAACTGCTGGATATTGTTGGAGACATAATCCACGGGCCAGCCTTCCTCAGCCCTCCACATAAAGGCTATAGCAGGGCTCTTATTGATGATCTCGTCCAGCCATCTCATTTCTTCAAGAAGCTCAATTATTTCCATCTCTAAAATCTTCTTCTTAGATATGTCCATAAAGGAAACAATAAGTTCTTGGGTTTCAGGGACAGTGGAGATGGAGACCAGGCAAAACATGGCATTACCATACTTATCCTTGACCCTGGCTTCAAATGCAGTA
Organism: Methanosuratincolales archaeon; assembly: GCA_014361445.1. Taxonomy (GTDB): domain Archaea; phylum Thermoproteota; class Methanomethylicia; order Methanomethylicales; family Methanomethylicaceae; genus WYZ-LMO10. The sequence goes on from JACIVQ010000002.1 coordinate 22,517, forward strand.
ACACTTTCTCCCTCAAGCGCCTTTTTCTGGTGAGTTAGGAATAGAGGGTAGTCTTCCTCATTTATTACCTCGGCAAAACTAATTTTGCCCTCTACCTCATCCTTGGAATATCCGAAGAGTTTTTCAAAAAAAGTGTTTATTAGAATTATCCGCATCTCTTTGTCGGTTAATGCCAGAGCAGTTCCAGTCCCTTCGAATATATTTTTGAGCCTCTTCTCGGATTCCATTAAACTTTTCTTCGCAAGATCCAGCCTGTCCAGCATCTCGTTAATGGAGGCGTTTAAGCTTGAAAGTTCATCGTCCCCCGCCAAGGAGAGTCTCTCTCCTGGCTTTGACGTTCTGCCCACATTTTTAACAAAGGTTTCTAACTTCTTTAACCTTGAAAAGATCGAAGTATTAAGCAGAGCATATATAACTACTTCAAGTATTATATAAAATGATGTGAATAAGATAAGAAACTGAGTTGCTGCAAGCCGTCCCTGCTGGTACAAAATCCTTGGGATTTCGCCTTGAACCGTGAGTATTGGCTGACCATGTAGGTCGGTCATAGTGTATGAGCCTGAGATAAAGCTTTCATTTATTGGTCTTACTGTGATCTCGCCTGTTGATAGAGAGCTCGAATCTCTTATGGGATACGCCAATAGATTAAAGCCCGCTAAGGATTCCGCCCGCCTTAGTACCACTTCGTCAAAATACCTCCCGAATATCAAAAACCCTCTGGGTGGACCCTCCCCGTTACTTTTGAGTATGGGGTTTGATAACACCATCATTGGTCCCTGTTCTGTCAATATGAGACCAGAAGTACCGGAGCCGGTTAATAGTGGGGAGTTGCTTGCCCTGATCTCCTTTAACAAAACATCAGGAATTCTCGCCTCCTCCCCTGTGTATAGGTCTACAGCCTTGCCGAAAACGACCTCATTAGACGAGTTGACAAATACCATCAAATTTAAGTCAAGGGCTATAAGAGTCTCGTCACCAAGGTTGCTATTGATGTATTCTTCGTTTCTGTCAACAATGAATTGGTAGGTATCATCCCACTCACTCCAGTCAATCAAAATTTTCTCCAAATTATTAAACTCCATATCAATGGCATGGGCGACCTTTTCCATATTTTCTTTTACCCCTGTCGCCTCGTTCTGCAAGAAACCACTCATAACAAAAACTTCGATGAGGATATGAGTTGTGCCAATAAGTAATAGTGTCGTTATAAAGAATACTATCAATGTTTTAGTCATGACCTTCATTATGATACACCAAAACTGTTGCCTTGATATTTCAGTACGATCAATATTTTACTGTTGATTCAGTATATATAGCATAATATTCAAGATTCAGGAGACGAGTAAGATCCCAGCCCCTATGAGTATCCCTCCAATAAATCCTACGGGCGGGATGACCTCTCCTAAGAATGTGTTTGCGATGACCACCGCAACGACTATCTCAAAGAGTAGGACAATTCCCGTATTTACCACTGTTAGCTCTCTTAATGCCCTATAGAAGAGATAAAACCCGACAATAGTACACACAATTGATGTGTATATGATGGAGGATATTGCGAGGGTGGATGTGGAGAAGGTCCAGTTTGATAAGGGCAGGAAGGGCAAAAGTCCAAGGGTTGAGATGATAATCATCGACTCGGTGACCTCCATTGGAGTCATCCCAAGTTCTGTCGCAGCCCTTTTGTTATAAATGTTTGAGTATGCCCAGACAATACCACCCAAAAATATTATGAGATCTCCCAATATGGAGCCTCCGCTGAGACGAGAGGGATCTCCCTCAGTCGTTATGAGCGCTACACCAATCACCCCCAATATGATACCTACGATTGTCCTAAGAGTCATCCGCTCGCCCAGAAGATAGGTTGCAAATATCGCCATAAAAACGACGTTGACATTCACCAAGAGTGAGGCTTTTGAGGCTGTTGTCAGCGTCATTCCGTAAAATTCCATCGCAAATCCTAAGGCGTTAGTAATGCCCAGGATCCATAGTATTCTGCTGCGAAATAGCTTGGAGACCTTCTTTTTAAAGAGTGTTAGGTAGGAAAGAACAAATAACGAGGCTATTCCGAACCTTAGAAATACAAAAAGGAATGGATCCATCTCTCCAAGCGCAGCCTTAACCACTGGAAATGAGACGCCCCATATGATTGTCGACACCAATAGACCAGCGGTAGCACCTGCTCTCATAATAATAGTACCCCGAATTGCCTAAGATAGTATAGACGAGATCATCATTTGAATTATTTAAACAATTAGATGGTGTTGCCCAAAAGGCAATCTCTACCTAGAAATAAATTTGCCTATAAAGATGAAATCATCTCCAGTATGGGTTTGGAATTTTATGGCGGCATATCGGCTTAATTATAGCAAAATCCTAGTACCTTTAATCTGGAGATTGTGGTGCCTTAATCTT
>JACIVQ010000002.1:24938-64583 GCA_014361445.1 Methanosuratincolales archaeon
GCAACTCTTTATGCAGATGCCACACGCAGAACCAATATCTCTTAGCTGGTTCCAGTATATCCAGCACCTTCTAACGTCGGTCCCCCCTTCCACACTGATCGCACCTATTGGGCAAGACTTTACGCATTTTTGGCAAGTGTTTGGTCTGATCTTCTCTAAGCAAACCTCTTTAGAGAGCACGTCTCCCTTTACTAGAGGGGCTTCCGTAATTACACTTATCCAGCGCACTCTGGGTCCATATTCTGGAGTCAGCAGTACACCACAAATCCCTTTCTTCCCAAGACCTGCTGCCTCAGCGGCAGCCATGTGGTTGAATGACGGTATAAACTTCGGGTAACCTGCGTCATACTGCCTCCAGAGCGCCTTGTAGTTGTCTGTCTCAGGGAAGTATATGCTGAGGTACCCACGTCTCTGCAGGAACTTTGCGACACCATAGGCCGCAGCATTTAAACATTCATTTACAGTATCATAATGTTTGCTGTATATGGTGCTTGGCGTCGTATGGAGCACGGGTTCTAACAATACCATCCCAAGGACAACCACGGAGTTTGCTCCACTGAGGTAGTCTTGCGGACGGTGACCATCAGGTGCTGCTTGGAGCAATGGGTTAAATGGATCTGCGACGCCGAAGATGTCGACCCCCATAGATTCTGCATTGCTCCTGACAACTTTTGTGATTCTGTTTTCAAGCCCATGTTCATCTTTTTCGCTCAATTTCGTCTTCCCTTCTCAAATTGATACATCAGAATTTAAAGTATTTAATCACTATTATTGTTATCATTATTGTCAATGTTATTGTTATAGATGTCTTTACGTGAATTATTTGGGGGCTAAATTACACAATATGTGCGCAGTAGGCTAAGCGATCAAGTGCTCAATTTTGCAACAAGGATATTGTCCTTTACCCTCAAAAACCTGACGCTTACCTCCTCCCCAATAGGTAGCTCGGCTCCCACTATCGTTACCGCCCATCTTTTATCATGTGTTACAGCAAGGGTCTCACCTTTAAACCAACCTGGTCCAACAACGGTCACATTAACCCGCTCCCATTTACTGTAGGGAGTCTTTAGGCTAGTGGCAGGCCGAATCCCAAAATCCGAAGCCTTAATTATGAGTCTGGTGTTAGTCTTGAATTCAAGTTCTCTCAGTTTATTGTAGAACTCGAACCAAGTCATGAACTTGATCTCTTTGGATTTCCTCCCAAACTTGTGGCGCTCACATTTTTGAATGCCTAATGGCGGGCAGTTCTTCCCTGCGCCAATCTGCTTAGCGAGGTTGATAATATTTTCCATCTCTGAGTCATTCAATGGGTGGACCCAAACAGGCGCAAGGAGTAAATCGATCGAGGTATTTTCTGTGATATACTTTGCCATCTCTATAACTCGATTAACATCGTAATCTTCACTTCCTGCGAGCCTCTTTGCAAGTTGGGGATTGAGCGCATCTATGGAAAGGTTTATTCTAGAAAGCCCAGCATCGTCTAGGTCTTTGATTAGCTTCTCGTTAAGTAAGTGACCGTGTGTCTGCATCGAGACCGTGGCGACTTCCTTGAGATCCTTTAATTTGTGAACTAGATCGACAATCCTAGGATACGTCAGCGGATCTCCCACTGTATCGATGTGTGCTTCTACCCCGCCCCCTTTAATCTTGACTAAATATCTTATCCAGTCTAGCATGTGATCAAGATCAATAATATATTCAGCCCGTCGCCTCTTACTCTTTGGTCCGGCGTCGGTTGAGCAAAAGATGCAGTTCAGTGGACAGTAAGTTGTTGGTCTAATCTGGAGGACGTTCGTTCCTCTATCGATTATGCCAAAGTAAACTGTACCAATTAAAGGTATATCCTCAGGCAATTTGAAAAGCTCAGCCATTTTTCTCCACATATATATCCATTATTAATCCCAAAATAAAAAGTAGGAAGAAAAGGTTCTGGTAAAACTTTCCTCGAATATAAAATGGCATGTTTAGGACAAGATGTGTAAGCTAAGAAATATACTTCTGGGGAAATGCATCAAATATGAATGGATGATGAATGTTGTTAAAGGAGATACTTGACTGCTACATGGAGAAAGTTAGTGGATTAAAGGAGCATTGCGATAGATGCCTTAGAACAGAGAGGTGGGGAGGGAGCGTTGTTTTAATGGTTGTTGATGCTGCCTTTACCTCAATCGGCTTGAACTACTTCACCGCAGTAGTCCCTAAAGTCGAGGAATTTAACAAAAAGTTTGTGGAGAGTGAGAAGATCAAAGACTTAAGAGGGCTTGCCAAAGCCGAGTTAGATGAGTTGAGAAGTGTTTGGAAAAATAAAAGATCATGGCACATCGCAAAGAACATAGCCTCATATTTATCAACCTTGAGTAAGAATGATAAAACAGCGCTCAGAACGTGGGCTAAGAACGCAAAGCTCGAAAGCTGGAGAGAAGATCCTATTGGAAGGATCAAAGGTGTTGGCTTGATCACTTTCCAATACCTGCGAATGATGGGCGGCATAGATACTGTTATGCCTGATAAGATAGTTAAAAGAGTGGTAAACGAGATCTTAGTTAAAGCCGGCATAGAACCTGTGAATGACAATATGGAGTTTATTAAGAAAGTAGAAGAGGTCGCGTTGAACTGCGGTTATAGACCAATAGAGCTTTGCTGGATGACCTGGCTTATTCAGCCTGAAGGAAAAATTATGAGGATGGAGAAATATTCGGGCTTACTTTCTAAAATATGAATATGAGTGCCCAAGTGTTAGGCATTATTACTATTTCCTCTAATGAGTAATAGAGTAGGGAGAATTAGAGACAGTTTGTGTATCCTATGACAAAAAAGCTGTCCCTAAGTTGTTACAACTCAGATCGTAGATTTTTCACTTTCATCCGACCCTTGAAAGGCGTGGGTTTTCTTGCGACACTCATAAATTCCTTTAGATTAAGGTTTTTTGGCTTCATCGCCAACCTTCACGTAGACCTCCCACAAAGTTAAAAGGCGTCTTTAAAATAAGAATTAGGACCATATACACTATATTGAAAATGGTACAAATCTATTATCGGGTGCCACCCTATGAGTGATCTCAAGGCACTTTTCTCCCCGAGGAGTATAGCCATAATTGGCGCCTCAAGAAATCCTAAGAAGATCGGCTATGAACTTGTTAATAATATCATTACTGGGGGTTACGAGGGAAGAATTTACCTAGTTAACCCCGAAGGCGCAGAGATAATGGGCATTAAGTCATACACATCAGTCAAGCTCATACCTGAAGAAGTGGATCTCGCTGTGGTCGCGGTTCCTGCCGCATATGTCCCCGATATCTTAGAAGAGTGTGGGGAGAAGGGGGTTAAGGCGGCTATAGTAATAAGTTCTGGATTCAGAGAGGTAGGTAATGTTGAACTGGAGGAGAGAACCCTATCAGTGGTGAGGAAGTATGGAATTCGGATGCTCGGACCGAACGTCTTTGGACTTTATTATGCTCCCTCTAGGATGAATGCGACTTTTGGGCTTGCAAGGGTTTTTCCTGGGAGCATCGCGTTTGTGACGCAGAGCGGGGCGCTCGGAATAGCAATGATGGGATGGGCCAACCTGTATAAGATAGGCGTCTCTACGGTTGTGAGCATGGGAAATAAGGCGGATCTTGATGAGGCAGATATGTTGGACTACTTCGTCTCGGACGAGGAGACCAAGGCAGTCCTGATGTACATTGAAGGAGCGAAGGATGGGCGCCGCCTCATGTCATCGCTCAAGAATATAACTTTGAAGAAACCGGTCGTGATAATTAAATCAGGTAGAACTGAAAAAGGAGCTGCTGCGGCTGCTTCTCATACCGGATCTCTCGCTGGAACTGATAGAATTTATGATGTAGCTTTCAGACAGAGCGGGGCTCTCCGTGCCACGGACTTTGCACAGGCGTTCGATTGGGTCAAGCTAATGACAATGCAGCCCTCTCCTACAAATGACAATTGTCTAATTATTACAAATGGTGGCGGGGTCGGCGTCATGACAACAGATGCATGTGAAGAGGCAGGAATCAACATCATGCCCCTACCAGAGGACCTCCAGTCAGAGTTTAAGAAAATTATGCCTGTTTTTGGTAACTTTAGGAACCCTGTTGACTTAACTGGGCAGGCCTACGAAGAGAGCTATTATAGGGCTCTTGAGTTAGCGCTCAAAGATAACAGGATAGGCTCTGTGATCGTCCTCTACTGCCAAACTGCTATAACAGATCCGGTAGCCATAGCAAAAGCTATCGCAGATGCTTCTGAGGCGAATAAGTGCAACAAGACGGTGGTAACGAGTTTCGTTGGCGGTGCACAGTGTGACGAGGCAATGCGAAAGCTCGACGAGTTCTCTATACCTTCATATCCAATCCCTGAGCGCGCAGTTTCGGCTCTGGCGGCATACTACAGATGGCAGAGGTATAGGTTGATGCAGAGGTCACTACCTCTAAAGATATGAAGGTATAAGTTTCAATTTTGCTTTCCACCTATTTCTAGGGCTGCATGGTTCGGGGAGAACCGTTGAGCCTCGGGAAACTGGAGAATTTACGAATAACCTAATTTAAAGATGCTTAGGCTACCGCCCAATATGCTTCTTGAGGTAAAAATTTAATCTAGTATCATTCTCAATTTGGAAAAATTTACCTTAATTTAATCCCACCACTTTTTTTGGAGTGGCATAGCTATAATCTCCCTTATCTCCAGCCTCTTCTCTTTATCTTTTGAGAAGACCGTCCCAGGGTAGGTCGATCTCACAACTATTGCTGTGTCGGCACCAGTTCCGCTCCCTCCAACCCCCACAACATCCTTAAATGGCTCCAAAACCCCACAGTCCACTGCAGATAGTACAACCTCCACCGCAACTTTCATCCCCTGTCCAAATGCATATAGGGTCTCCTTGAAGACGATCTCAGGGGTTGGAAAACTGTATTTTGAAGTCTCGTAAAGGAAACCATGGAGTACGTACGGTATTCTGTCTAAAACAATGACGCCCAGTCTCTCCAGCTCCTCCTTGATCTTTGGGTCCATGCAGGGATACTCATTGCCCCACTCTCTCCTGAATGGACTCTCTGAGACGCAGATAATCCTGGCTTCATCCGTGAGCGCTTTGGCGAATTTTAAAGCCGTTGCCCCAGAGGTGCTTGCAACTACAATATCCCTTATGTCGCTCCTCTGGATGTATTTTGTGACAGCCTCAACGACGAGATCCGTATTATCTTCCCCAGGTTTTGTGAAGTAATAGACCTCACGGATTTTGAATGGCATGAAAACACCATTAAAAAATTTTGATCCCCTGCCTCTTTAACTTTCCTCTTTTTTGGTTGGGGGTCTGTACCTTCTGAGAAGAAGTGAATTGGAGACCACTGATACTGAGCTGAGAGACATTGCTAGGGCTGCGATCTCTGGTCTAAGTACCAGTGTTGGGTAAAGCAATCCTGCGGCTATGGGTATTCCCAACGCGTTGTACACAAGTGCCCAGAACATATTTTCTTTTATCTTCCTCATGGTCTTTTTACTAAGGTCTATTGCGAGCACAACCCCCTCCAGACCCCCTCCTGTCAGGATTATCTCGCCAGCCTCCTTGGCTATCTCTGTCCCGCTCCCAATAGCTATTCCAACATCTGCCTGGGTAAGTGCAGGGGCGTCGTTGATTCCGTCCCCTACCATCGCCACAACCTCGCCCTCGTCCTGAAGTTTTGCTATGACTCCGGCTTTCTCATCGGGTCGAATATTTGCTAAAAACCTCTCTATGCCAAGCGACCTCGCGACGGCGCTTGCGACCCTCTCATTGTCCCCCGTCAGCATTACCACTTTCAGACCCATTCGTTTGAGCTGTGCCACCACGTCCGCCGCCTCAGGCTTCGGCTCATCGAATATCCCTATGGCTCCAAGTACCTTCCCGTCGTAGAAGGATATAACAGTCATCATCCCATCTTCTTCCAGCTTTTTTATGATCTCGGGGTCGCGAAAAGTTATGTTCAGCTTCTCGAATAGGCCCCTACTTCCAACTATTGCCCGCTTCCCCATTACCTTTCCTATTACGCCCTCCCCAGGGAGTTCTTCTAATTCATCGAGTCGGTATAATTCCATCCCCTCGGCCTTCTCGACGATTGCCTTTGCTACGGGATGTTCTGATCCCTTCTCCAAAGATGCTGCCACCTTTAGAACTTCCTCCTCTCCAACCCCTGCGAGGTCCACTATTTTCACCACCCTCGGTCTTCCCTGTGTAAGCGTCCCTGTCTTGTCAAATACTATGGTCGTCAATTGCCTTACCTTCTCCAAGACCTCTCCCCCCTTTATCAATATGCCAGTCTCTGCGCCCTTGCCAAGACCGACCATTATTGCAGTAGGTGTGGCAAGACCTAAAGCACATGGGCAGGCTATGACTAGGACAGAGACTGCCATCATCAGTGAAAAATTGATTGGTTTGCCTAAGAGGATCCAAGTGACGAATGTGATTAGTGATATTCCCAATACTGCGGGGACGAAGCGGGATGCGATTCTGTCGGCAAACCTTTGGATTGGTGCCTTCCTTGCTTGTGCCTCTTCCACGAATCTTACGACCTGTGAGATGAAGCTGTCCTTACCGACCTTCGTAGCCCTGATAGTTATAAAACCAGTCCTATTTATGGTCCCCCCTATGACCGTGTCGCCTACTTTCTTCTCCACTGGCATACTCTCACCCGTTACCATTGACTCATCAACAGTTGCCCTTCCCGATATTATCACTCCATCCACTGGTATGGACTCACTGGGCTTCACGATAATCATGTCGCCCACAACAACATCGTCCGTGGGTATCTCTTCCTCACTTCCGTCTCTCAAGACCCTCGCAGTCTTTGGACGAAGCTCCATCAGCTTCCTTATGGCGGACGAAGCTCTGGCTTTTGCCTTCTCCTCAAGATACCTACCAAGAAGGATGAAGGTTATCAGTAGTGCAGCCACCTCGTAATATACGTCCCCATGGCTGAAAAAAGTGTTGAATATGCTGAAAATATAAGCTGCAGAGACGCCAAGTGCTACGAGGACATTCATGTCAGAGTAGCCCCTTCTCAAAGACTTGTAAGCGCCCACATAGATGCTCCTGCCGCCCACCAGTAGGACAGGCGTAGTCAAAATGAAAAGCACTAACTCCCTGTTCGGGAAGTGCATCATTATCATGCTGATCACGGTTATTGGTATAGCGAGTGCAAGGCTAAAGATGAAGTCTATCCTGCGTCCCTTTTCCTTTAGATCAGGGCTTAAAGTCTCTTCCCTTAACAAAGGAGTATAGCCCAGGTCTTTTATAATCCCACTCAAGCGCTTTGGATTTATCACTTTCGGGTCATATTCCACAACAACAGTCTTTGTTGCTAGGTTTGCATTGGCGGCATAGACGCCCTCGTTTTTCATTAGCTCTTCCTCAATCTTAGCTATGCAGGACGCGCACCTCATGTCCTCAACAAATATTATAGCTCTCTCCATCAACACTTTGTACCCTGCGTCCTCCACAGCCTTTGCAATATTTCGGAGGTTGACTTTATCATCCTCGTACTCTACAAAGGCTGAATTTGACCCAAAGCTCACCTCTACGCTACTCACGCCCTCTATTTTCCTCAATGACTTTTCAATCGAGGCGGCGCAGGCTGTGCAGTGCATCCCCTCTATTCCTATTATCACTCTCTTTCGCATCTATATCGACAAAAGATCACCAATGTAGAGCTTTAACTCTATCGGTACAGATTTTGGTATGCTGAAGGTTACATGAGTACTCCCATTTAAGCCGATGACCCACCTTTGGATCTTTGGAGCCAAACCGCCTCAAAATGAGACCCTCAAGAGCATATAGCCCATGACCTTCCTTGCTACATTTTTGGATTTGTTCAAATCCAAGGAATTTGATGAGGTATAGGAAGGTGGTGGATGACCAAGTTTATATCGGAAGAAAAATCGGGCTCCAGTAGTAAAAGGTTTCAAATATTCAATCTCCTATACCCTAGTGATGTCCAAATAGTCTTGGTAGGAGTAACTATCAGATCGACGGGAACATCCCACTCGTTTCTTGGAACATAATCCAAGATCTGGAGATCGTGGACAGTAGTGATAGCGATTGTTTTTCCGTTAATCGATCCTGCTTTTTTCCAGATTGTGTATTCAGTATCTGAATATGCCGTCCCCTTGCCAAGCCTGTATCCTTCATTGCTAACAGCTACCGAGCCAGCGATAAATAGGTCAATTTTATAATCTCCTGGCACAATAGGCCTACCCCTCTCCAAGAAACCTCTTATTGTAGAATCATAGAACGGATCTTCTGACCTTTCTATTACCATAAAACCTCTCGAGAGCCTCGGCGTGGCTACTACTAAAATCTTACCATCCCTCAAGACGGCTTCCCGGACAGGCCTCTGGGGGGAGTCAGGGTTGCAAAGAACAACTCTGGCCTCCTCGTACTCCTTTAACCTCCGCAGCCTATTGGCGGCCTCATCGGCACCTACAAAATTCGGGATCCTCCCAAATACTGGGAAAGGCGGAAGGGCAACGTTCCTTTCCATCATTGCCCTCCAGACTTTCATCCTTATCTCGTCTTTTAGGTTCTTAGATCCCAACAATTATCCCTAGAGACTATTTATTCAATTTTACCATTTTATCGTTTAGCATTTGATAAGAGAGACAAAACATTCTTCTTAACAAATTGGCTTTAGGCTCATGAAATTGAGACAAAAAAGAGAGGCGGAAGGATAATATAACACGCTATACTTAAAGATCATAGTGATTAGATTTGGCGATAGATCCAGTCTGCAAGATGGTGGTTGACGAAAGAACTGCAGACTATAAATCTGAATACGGGGGGAAGAAATACTATTTCTGTTCGCTCGGGTGTAAGAAAGAGTTTGACGCAAACCCAGAAAAGTACATTTAAAGCACAGGCATTTATATCTCACAGGCGAAGAATCTTGTTGTTTTGGATGGGGTTGTTTTGAGTTTGCCAAATTTTTATTCCAGTGCTTTAATCTACCCTCGAGGACCCTTGTCCGTATAGCTCTCTTCTTCTTGCCTCCAATAACTCGACCTCCTTTCCCATGTACTCAGCCGCTGTGCAGATCTTTGCCCCTGGGAAAGCCTCCTCCAAACTTTTCATATATTGAGAGTATCTCTTATCCCTTAAGAAGTGATGGTCAATAATAAGCTCTTCAACACCACCCTCCAGCAGCTTACTGAGGTTTCTCATGGAGGATTCCAAGTTTTCGTAAGAGTAGCGGTAACCCAGCATATAGACCATGGGTCCGTCTACTATTATTAGTCGGGGTTTTTTATTCAATAAAAACTCCATCTGATCCTCATAGATAGGTCCCTGCACGTCAGATGTATGAATTATCCTGTCGCCATCAGCCTCCACCATGACCTCTATTACGTATCCAAGTAGGCTGCTCGAGCCGTGAAAGACGGCCTTGGAGAACTCTATCTTCGTCTTACCGATTTGGAATGAGCGCCCATCTGCGACCTCCACTTTCTGGGCTTTTTCCTTGATTATGCCCAAGAAGAGGGGTGCCCTGAAGTCTCCTTGGCTCCGGTTAATATTACTCTTTGGATCCTTAATTAGGACGACTTTTTTGTCGTATATCTCTAGGGGGATTATGTCCCCAAGATCGTGGTGATCGTAGTGATAGTGTGTTATGATTATTACATCAGATATTGTTGCTTTTTCGGTGATTATCTTTGCGAGTCTTTCAAGCATCTCCAACTCCAGCCTATGGGGCGGTAGCCCAAACCTTCTCGGCGCTAGAGAGACTCCCGGGTCGATGATCACCCTTAGATCCCCGGTATCAACAAATGTGCACATGGATCTGACGCCCATGCTGTCGAAGGCGAGTAGCTCTACATCCAATGTGCATACCCCTTTTACACCATTATACTGCAAAGAATAAAAAATTTTAGAAATGCCATCCGGTTTCCAAATAAAATAAATACCCACCGACTGATAGAATACTCGATGAAAGACCTTTATGCCTCAATGCTTCCCGAGTCCATAAAGTTAAGGGTGGCGTCCAAGGTAGCCTCTTTATGTTTGCTGTGTAGAGGGGGGCGTCGCCTCTGCGGCAAGTCGGCTTGTCCCATCGATCTCAAAGCTAAAGCTTTTATTAAAAACATGAATGTCATTGATAAGAAAGAGTTCGTGGGATCTTCCCCACCATCGGTTTTTGTGGGTCGCTTTGGATACCCGAAGGTTTTTGTTGGTCCCATGGTCCCCCCAATACAGGGAGACACAGAGATTATGGACCTCCCAGAGAGATGGATGGGGGAAAGGGTTGAGAATATTGTCAGCTATAGATATTCTCTGATAAGGGGGAAGGTTTTAGTCCCCATCGAGTCAGCCAAGACGGGGGGGAAGCTCATAGAGAGCCTCCAAGAACTTGCGATGAGCGCCTCGGCAACAGATACCGAGGTTCAGTTTCTCAAGGTGCCGTTTGGCTCTATCACGATAGACGACAACTCACAGCCTTTTGGACCATCTGCCCCCCTTAAGCACTTTGAGGTCTCTTCAGTTAAAATTGACCATAGAATAGAGAAGGCATACTATGATGGAGATCTAAGGGCAGGAGACGCCGTCATGGATCTTTATGCAAAAGGCACCCCAGTTTCAAAGATACAGAGGGCATTCAGTATGGGCATTTTTGGGACTCTCAGGAACAGGAGGCTTGTCCCGACGCGTTGGTCCATAACGGCGGTCGATAGCACAATATCTCAAAGACTCATTGATGAGATAAAGAACTATGATACAGTTGACAAATATTTGGTCTTCACCCATTCCTATATGCACAATAACTTCGCTGCAATATTCATTCCTAGGAAGTGGTCATTTGAATGGATGGAGGCATGGTTCCCTGGAACATTCTGGAACCCCTCTTCATCGTCTTTGTCTGTGATTGGTGATTATGAGGGTTACTGGGGTAGAACCACATATCCCGAGATTGGCGGATGCTATTTCGCAACAAGGCTTGCGGTCACTGAGTACCTGAGGTCAATAAGAAGGCAAGCTACGGTAGTCGTTATTAGAGAGATAATGCCAGAGTTCCCTCTCCCGCTTGGGGTCTGGTTCGTCAGGGAAAATGTCAGATCTATGCTAAGAACCAAACCTGTCGTTTTTGAAGGGCTTAGATCCGCGCTCCTACACGTTAAGAAATTCATGAGTACCCCTCTCATGAATTGGATTGAGAAGAGCTACATACTAAAAGACTCTATGCTCCAAAGACGAATTGATGAGTACTTAAAAAGGGTAGATTTGCTTTGATAGAGTCACGCCCCTGTAAGACAGCACTATCAAGGAGCACACTTCCTGGGCTGGAGTATTCATTTAACCCATACTGGGGATGCGGGCATGGTTGCCTGTACTGTTATGTGCCAGACGTCATGAGAAATGTCATGCCCAGTCTAAGATGGGGACAAGACGTCTTTGTTAAAGAGAACATACTCGAGATATTGAGGTTGGAGGTCAAGAGAAAGCCCAAAGGGGTGGTAGGGGTGAGTACGGCCACAGATCCCTACCAGCCGGCTGAGAAAGGGCTCGAGATAACTAGAAGGGCGCTGATGATTTTGTGCGAGGCAGGCTTTCCTGTGTCAATACAGACAAAATCGCCATTAGTAATTCGGGACCTTGACTTGATAAAGGGGAAAAAAATTGATGTTGGGTTCACAATTACATCCACCGAGAAAGAGTTCCAGAAGAAGTTTGAGCCAGGGGCCCCGCCTCCCGAAGAGAGGATCTCGGCTTTGGAGACGCTCTCTTCGCAGGGTATAATGACTTGGATCTTTTATGGGCCAATTATACCTGGGTATAACGACTCTCTAGATGAGATGGAACGCATCGTCCGCCTTGGAGCAAAGACAAAAAGCAAGATAATATACGATCGCTTGAACATAAAACCCACAGTCGTTAAGCGGCTGAAGATGATTATGGAAGAAGACGAATTCAATCGTAGGCACTCAATGCGTGAACAGTTCGCCCAGCTAGAAGCATTATGCAAGCAACATGGCGTGCGTTGCGAGTTTGCATTTCCTTAATATTACGAAATTTTTACACTATGGGGATCGTTCTAACCCTTAGGGGTAAAGTAATTTAAATTTATTAATAAACATCAAAGTAAATTGAAGGATTAGAGGATTAAAGAAAATAAGAATGATAACAAGGAATAAGAAACGTCGAGGTGTCAATGGTGGGTGACTTGTATGGATGCTTTTGAGGCCATAATCACGAGGCGATCAGTAAGGTCCTATCTGCCGGATCCGATCCCTAGGATGGTCTTGGAGCGGATTTTAGAAGCAGGCAGGTTAGCCCCATCGGCGATGAACCTACAACCTTGGCATTTTATTGTTGTTACCGACAAAGAAAAGCGGAGGACGCTCTCATCCGGAAAATTTGCAAAATTCCTCACGGAGGCTCCGGTTGTAATAGTAGGATGTGGGAACGAGTATCTATCGCCCAAATGGTATGCCATAGATACTGCCATAGCACTTGAGAATATGGTGATTGCGGCCACGAATGAAGGGCTGGGATCTTGCTGGATAGGTAGCTTTGACGAGGTGGAAGTCAAGGAGCTGTTAAAGGTCCCTGAAGGGTACCGCGTTGTAGCGATGTTAGCTATAGGGTACCCGCGCAAGGACGTAGACCTAATGGGGAGATTTGTCAAAATTGTGAGGGCAAAGAAGAGTCTCAATGAGATAGTTAGTGCTGAGGAGTTCGGCGCTCCCTTCGAGAGAACGAGCGACTCGGCTCAACAACCTTAAAACTTGGATATGAGCTAAATCATGGTATGCAAGGCCGTCCCATGGGATCTCTGCAAAGGGAAGTAAAAATAATAGCGATCCTCACCACAACATCTGCATCATTCTTGACTCCTTTTGTATCTTCTGCCACAAACATCGCTTTGCCGAATATAGGACTTGAGCTCGGTCTCGACACAGTTATGCTAGGATGGGTTCAAACCTCTTTTCTGCTCACTACGGCCATATTCCTTTTACCTTTAGGTAAAGTTGCGGACATTACGGGTAGAAAGATTGTTTTTCTTGTGGGGCTGGTTGTATATACCGCTTCATCATTTCTTGCATCTATCGCAAACTCCGCCACAATATTGATCATGTCCCGGATCTTTCAGGGCATAGGAGGGGCCATGCTTGCCGCGACCTCCGTGGCTATATTGAGTTCAGTTTTCCCACCTCAGGACAGGGGAAAGGTTCTGGGAATAAACGTTGCCTCGGTATACACTTCCATAGCATTAGGCCCTTTTATCGGGGGAATTTTGACACAATACTTTGGATGGAGAAGCATATTTTCCATGAATGTACTTGTGGGCCTCCTCACATTATTGTTGGCACTGCGCCTCAAGCAAGAGTGGAGGGGCACCCCGGGTGAGCGCTTCGATATTTTTGGATCTTTGCTCTATGGAACTTCGCTGGCAGCCATCATGTGGGGGACGCTATCTATATCGTCGTATGGCGGAGGGTTTTCTAGTCCACCGTTTTATGCCCTTTTAATGGGCGCTTTCATTATGATCTGCCTCGTGATCTGGGAAGGACGAACAAAGTATCCCGTACTTGATGTTCGACTTTTTTTAAATAACCTGAATTTCTCGCTCTCCAATCTATCTGCGCTCATAAATTACGCAGCGACCTATGCGCTCTCATTTCTCCTCAGCCTATATCTTCAGGTAATTAAGGGATTCACCCCACAGGTTGCCGGGACAATATTGATGGCGCAGCCTGTGGTGCAAGCCTTGCTCTCTCCGTTGGCAGGCTGGTTGTCGGACAGAATTGATCCAAGCAAGGTAGCTTCGGTGGGGATAGCTCTGAATGCTATTGGTCTATTTGTCCTCTCCACAATAAATGGCGAGACCGAAATTTTTTCTATAGTCGTGATCCTCATTCTGATGGGAATTGGTTTTGCTCTGTTCAGTTCTCCAAACACAAACGCGATAATGTCCTCTGTTGGAAGGGAATTATTTGGAGTGGCCTCCGCCACACTTTCAACTATGAGAACGTTAGGGCAGACATTTAGCATAGCATTGGCAACCCTTGTACTTTCGGTCTTTGTGGGATCAGAGATCCTAAAGCCTCGTAGTTTGGGCGATTTTATTGCAGGAATACATGTTGCCTTCCTGATATTTGGAGTGTTGTGTGTCCTCGGAGTTTTCACCTCTTTGTCGAGGGGCAAAAAGAAACAAGTTTAGAAATGCGTTGGATTGATAATGGATGTGAGATTTAGTTAGCAAGAATTGATGAAATAATCAATATTCGGATTTTTAATGGCGGCTTAATTAAGGTAGACCTAGAGAATTTGGCTAAAATTAAACCCTTGAGCAGGGAAAACTCGCGACTGAAAATATAAAAACAGGCTCTTTAATCTGAGTATCTCGCTCTGGAGGGCGGATGCGGGGTGGTCAGGTATGGATCCTTTGTTCATTCGGTTCTACGTAGGCGTATTTTCCATATCCGTAGGCTTTGGCATAATGACCCCCCTCGTGCCTCTATTTGCAACTCTAAAGCTCTCGGCTAATGAGTTGGAGCTCGGTATCATTGGAACCCTTGTGGCCCTGCCGTATGTTTTTGCATCATTTATATTTGGTAGGATGTCCGACAGAATTGGACGGCGCCCACTCATACTAGCTGGGATACTCCTTTACCTTTTGACGTCTTCCTTGTACGTGGTCTCAACAGGTTTAGAACAAATCGCCATCCTCAGAATATTAGAAGGGATCTCCTTTTCCATGGTCTGGCCCTCTACAGAGGCTTTCGTTGGCGACGTTTCTAGATGTGTATCGCGGAATAGGGCGGTTGGACTTTACAGTGTTTCATGGAGCTCTGGATACATGCTCGGGCCTATGCTCATGGGGCTGATGGTCCATTTTATCGACCTCACGTACCTCTTCTTTTTGGTAGGGTTTTTGATGGTGGTTGGGATCGGTGCATTCTTTTCCTTAAAAATAAACAACTCGGATCCCGAAGAGGTTTCAAATGTCAGACCTTCTAGGTCCTTGGTAATCGTAGTATCCTACGTGATGTTAATTTGGGGCTTTTCCATCCTCTCCTTCTTCTCATTGTTCCCCTCCTATGCAACGAAGAACGGGATCTCTCCATCCATGATAGGATATCTAATCGGCACAGTCGGACTGGTTAGGACGCTCGTCTTCTTTTTCTTTTCAAGGGTAATTTCATTTACGGGGAGTATTACAATGCCGATCGGCATGGCACTGTTGAGTTTGTCGATGTTTATATCATGGGCTAGTACCTCAGAGATCGGGTTTTTTGCATCCGCTTCTATCCTAGGCTTATCGCTCGGTCTTTTGTATTCCTGTTCGCTCGTATTGGTGCTCTCGCTTCCCTCGAGGGGGTTGTACGCAGGTATTTTCGAGTCTTCAATAGGTATAGGAGAACTCTTGGGGCCGATAGTTATGGGGTACTTTGGCTTTGTGGTCTCGCCTTCATTTCCATATATGTGTCTATCCTTACTTGGAGGGGTTTCCTCACTATTTGCCTTCTTATTCATCACGCGCGGACAAAAGAAGCGCTTTGAGGTCTCTTAGCCTCAGCCCATCCGGCGAACTTACTCTCTTGATCTCCTTTCCGTCCTTGTAGAGGACTGCTGTTGGTACTAGCTCTACTCCAAAATCGTCCCAGCAACCCTCATCGGATATATCAACTAATATTAAGCGAAAGTCAGGATTCGCCTGTTCAAGCTCTCTGATAAGACGTCTGCAATATCCGCACCAGCTTGTAGTGAAGACTGCTATGAATTTGCCCCTACCACTCTCCACCTCGAGGAGTCTCTTGAAGGCGGAGCAGTCAACAATGTCCATTATGCTCACTTCGTCAACTACCCACGGCTGAAGCCTGTGGGCTTGCAGGCGAGTCATAATGGTTCATCTTAAAATCGCCATTCATCCCTGCATTGGGCTCGTTGACTGGAGCCCGTCCCGGTGGAGCCAGCTCCAACCGAGAAAGGTTTAGGGAGGCGACATAGTCGGCGTTGTGCTGGAACCCGCATTTTGTGCATCTGAAGAGGCTCTGGCTTTTTCTGTTGGCCTTATCGACATGCCCACATCTGGGGCATGTTATGGAAGTGTTCCTCGGCTCAACGTAGACTACTGGAACTCCTCTTTCGAGGGATTTATATTCGATAAAGGACTGGAGTCTTCTGAATGCCCAGCTATGGAAGTCCCCGTTCTGGCTCTTCCTATGCTTAGCATTATTTCTTATTCCAGTTAGCTTCTCCATTACAACTATGTCGCCTTCTTTGAGGCTGTTCACGAACGCTCTGCTGACTTGGTGCAGAATCGTGTTAACCCATCTCCTCTCTCTTCGGCTGAGCCGTTTCAGACTCCTTTTTGCGGAGGCTGTGCCTTTAGCTTGGAGGGAGGAGCGGAGCCCTCTAAAATGGTGCCTCTTACGGAGGGTCTCTCCGCCTTTAACCTTGAATCCATTGGAAGCCGCGAGGAGGTTTTTCATCCCAACGTCTACACCAACGGGGTTGTTGCCTTTGGGCTCTGGGATTTCTTTAGTTACAGTGATGTGGAGAAAGAACTTATTGTTTCTGTAGACGAGGACTGCATGGGTGGGCTTAGCGTCTTCCAAAAGCCTTCTTTGGTACTCTCCAATATCAAGCGGGGGCTTAACCCTCTTCTGGAGCGTGGAGATGGACGCAAAGATCCTCTCAGGCTTGTAGATGAGCCTAAAGATCCTCTCATCCAGATCCATCGAGAGGGCTTTAAACTGAAGGAGCGTATCTCTTCTAAGCTTATAGGCTTTGGCGACCCTATCTCTCGCCCTTATGGCGAGGTTCGCTGGAAGCTTGAACATTTGCCTCGTCTCCCGGTAAACCATGTGGTGAAGGGCTACTGGGTTAAACACCTTCCTCTCAAAAGCTACCTTAGAGATATAATTGCATGCATCCTTGAAAGCCTTAAGCGTAGCGAGAAGTTTCTCCGACTCCTCTGGTGTAGGTTTAAGCTTACACACTACCGTTTTAGGGAGCTCCATACAAAAGCATATATGCAACTTAAGTATTTAAGGTTAAAACCTCAATTCCTCCCACCCATAAATGGTGTGGGTTTCCTTGAGGTGGTTTGATGAGTTGGATTTTAATGGCTTTTGGATCTCCTAATTAATAAGATTACTCGTAGATATCTAAACTGACTGCGCAGGAAAGGCACGGGTCGTAGGATCTGACCATGTCCTCAAGTATGAATCTCAGCTTTTGGCTGCCTATAGGCTTGAACCTCTCGACAAGCTCTACAGCATCGTTCTCTATACTCTTCGAATTTATTGCGGTAGGCGTGTAAACTCTGTAGTCTTTTACCTTCCAGTCTTCGATCTCGCAGTAATGGCAGAGTGTACCGCGGGGAGCTTCGGCCACAAAAAACCCTGTACCCTTGTCCCTGTGCGCCTTGATGTCCTCAGGCTTTAAGTTTTCCGGAGATATCTCTGCCAGTTCCCCACCCAGACTGATTAGTTCATCAATGTAGTGCAGGACCTCAATGGCCTGTGCCTTTATGTTCAGGAAGGGGTTCAGACCCCATTCCACCTCCTCAGCCAACTCCCTAGCCCTCCTGCTAAGGTACCTCTTATTCAGCATTATCCTGGAGAGGGCCCCAACAGTGATCTCAGACTTCTTGAAATAGACGTGCTTGGAGGTTGAGTAATCCTTCGCGACTTCTTCAAGACCCTCATAGTACTCTGATGGAGAAAGCGCAGAGCCGTCCGAGAAGGCAACGTTAGCCTCCTCTGCATAGATTGGGTATGAGCCTGGGCTCTTTAGAGCTACCAAAAGCCGGTATCGCTCAATCTCGGGGAGTTCCAAGTTGAGCGCATACCTAACTAGTTGCTCAGCATCATTCGAGAGTGTTGCCAGATCGTGTATGGGACGGAGTAACTCCTTACATTTTATTGCCTTACCAAATCCCCCCACAATGACGTTAGGGACGTGAACTGATCTCCCTCCCCAAACCTCTATGAGTTCTGTCGCTTTACTGAGG
This sequence comes from Methanosuratincolales archaeon, assembly GCA_014361445.1. GTDB lineage: Archaea > Thermoproteota > Methanomethylicia > Methanomethylicales > Methanomethylicaceae > WYZ-LMO10. The sequence continues at coordinate 42,919 of JACIVQ010000002.1, forward strand.
ATGTTGGCACCCATCCTTACGATGTTCATGTCTCTCATCCTGAGGGCGCTAATCAAACCCTCTACCGGAGGTATTGAAAGGAAGAGCAAGTGTACTAAGTGGCTCCTTAGATTGTTTGCCATGTAAAGTACGTTCCTTAGTTTTTTTACATCCTCTGAAATTTTCATACCGAGAGCTCTTTCTACAGCCTCTGCGGAACTTATAGAATGGACTGTGTAGCACAATCCGCATATCCTAGACGCGACCCTTGGAGCTAGTTCTACAGGCTTTCCTCTCAGGTATTTTGTGAGAAATCTAGGTCCTTCCAAATTGTGGAACTCCGCCTCAATCCTTCCACCGTGGCTCTTCACAACCAGCTGTCCGTGGCCTTCTATGAAGCGAAGGTCCCCGGTATCTATTAAGATGCTGTCGCTCACTCTTTGAGAACCTCCTTTATCTTCTTCCCCATGAACATCTGAAGCAAAGGTTTTGCGTCCTCAACCTTCAGTCCCTTATTCTCCAGTGTTTTGAAGTATGCCTTTAGGTCTGCCTCGATGTATGGTCCTCTGCAGGCCAAGCAGGGGGACCCAACTGAGGTACAGGCAGCGTCGCACCCACCCATTGCAATAGGACCGAGACAGACCTGCTTTTTATCGAGGAGGCATGCGTTACCTGCTAATTTGCATTGATAGCAAACGCTGAAATCTGGCTGAATGGGTTCAAGTCCGTTGACGAGCCTAAGAAGCCCGTCTACGAACTCATCGGCATTCACGGGGCAACCATTGAGTTCATAATCCAACGCAATCACGGAAGAGAGGGGCTCAGCCTCCCTAACCTCCAACACTGAAAGGGCCTTCTTCCCTAATTTTATATTCCTTGAGGCTGTGTAGGCGATATTCCCAGTAGATGCGCAAGTGCCTATGGCAACAACAAACCTGGAATTCTTTCTAATCTCCTGTAGATGCTCCCTGTCGAGATTCGTGACCACTGCGCCCTCCACGAATGCTATGTCCGCCTTTGGGAACTTACTGCCTCCTACTGGTTCCCTTACCAGTTTGAAGTAGTCTATGTCGAAGTTGTTCCATAAACCCTCTATGTCAGGTCCCAGCTTAGTTATCAGTGTGGTCAAGCAACCTTCACAGGAGGTTAAGGAATAAAATGCTAATTTCATATCACTCACCGACCTCCTCTAGGCTTATCTCACTAGCACTGAAGACGGGACCGTCCTTGCATACCAAAAAGCCTCCAGGGATCATACATCTGGCACACTTACCTATCCCGCATTTCATGTGCCGCTCCATGGATAGGTAAACGTCTTTGGGATCGAGTCCTTTACCAATCAGAGACTGTGCAACGCTCACCATAACAGCTGGCGAACCACAGATCACCGCTAATGAGTTCTTCCCAAGGTTTATCGCATCCAGATGGTCGGTTACCCTGCCTTTAAGACCATTCCATCTTTCAGAGGGTTTGCTCAGAGTTACTATGACGTTTATCTTCTCAGCCCAGCCCCTCAACTCGTCGCGGTAAACCAGATCTTCAACAAACCTTGCACCGTAAAGCAGTGTGGTGTCCCCAAAATCTTTTCTGTTTTCGATTATGTAGAGTATAAGAGAACGTAGCGCTGCTATCCCGATACCCGTTGCAACTAATAACAGGTCTCTTCCCTTAAAGTTCTCTACCGGGAAAGGTCTTCCAAAAGGCCCCCTTATCCCTACTGCGTCGCCAGGTCTCATGTAGTGGGCAGCATTTGTGACCAGCCCTCGTCTCATTATTGTCAATTCTATATGTTTTGAGTCGCTAGGCGAGGATGTTATGCAGAAAGGCGCTTCCCCAACACCGGGCAATAATAATTGAACGAACTGCCCCGGTAAAAAATTCGCCCTCCATTTGACCAGTGAAAGTTTGAGGGTTTTTGTTTCAAGGCTCTCATCCCTCACAGCGTTTACAATTGCAGGTCTGGGGAGGAACGGGTTGTACTCCATAGACATCAGGCGACCCTCCTTCCAAGGAAGGATCTAAAGTCGATCCTTGAGGGGCAGAAGGCTATGCAGTTTCCACAGCCTACGCAGCCAGACATTCCGTACATCTTCTCCGAGAATGGGAATTTGTGCTTCATTCGCCATTTGAAGCGGTCATTTTTAGTCTTTAAGAAGAGTACGTTTCCGGCTATGCTGCTGTAACTCCTCCTTTGACACGACATTCTCATCCTAACCCTCTCCACATTACTGGGGTCCATGAGGCTGAACCGGTCCTGTATGTCAGAACAGTAACAAGTTGGGCAAACAACGGTGCAGGATGAACAAAGCGTGCAGCCCTCTAAAAGAGTGGTCGGATCTTTGGTCTCTATGGTCTTTTCGTCGGTGGCATCGATGACATACTCCTCCTTCATCTTTGGCGAGGGTTCCTCGATCTCTTCAACACTCTCCTCCATCAGAAGACTGCTCCCCATTGGAGAACTTGCTTTTACAATGAAGTCGTCTCCTTCCTTCCTGATGGAGAGATCCGCATAGCCTTTTGGTACTTTGTCGCTACCCACACTTTTGCATAGGCAGTATTCGTCACCCTCAGCGCATTCGAGAACTGCAATAAATAGACCGTCCCTCCTTGCCTTGTAGTACGGGTCAGCAGGATCTGAGAGCATCACTTTGTCGAGATATTTTATCGAATTTGCCATGCATGGATGGATCCCGAAGAACGCAAGTTTGCCTATTGGGGGCGAATATTCTGGAACAATAGTGATTGGGCATGGTCCCTCGACTGTGGGAAATCTTATCTTCAGGCCGTATGATGTTATCGTTGCAGTACTCTTGTATCTAAAGAGCCTCTCCTTATCAGGAAGTAGAAAATCCTTTGGGGAATTTAGTGTCCTAACATAATCGGTCTCAAGCTTTGTTTCGTCTTCAAGTGGTACTAATTTTACAACCCCGCCCTCTGAGGACGGACCCACCACCTGGAAGCCCCTTTTCCGTAACTCCTGGATGAGGCCCAAGATCTCTTGCCAAGATAATTTAGCCAAGGATCCTCGTCTCGTGATGGAAATCGTTACGGTGCTAATATATCTTTCTATTCACAAGTTAATGCTCAATTTTTGTGAGTACACTTTCAGCTAGAACTGTTATTCAAAATGTAAAGCAATACATTTTTAAATGTACATGACCTTTTTGATCATTCCGTTGGTGTACGCGTTGCTCAAAGTCATAGACACGACCATTAGGGATGGGCAACAGTCTCTATTTGCTACAAGGTTAAAGATTGAAGACATCTTACCAGTGTTGGAGAGGATGGACCAAGCAGGTTTTTATGGTCTCGAGGCCTGGGGCGGGGCCACTTTTGACGCGTGTATGAGGTATTTAAACGAAGATCCTTGGGACAGACTCCGGAGAATAAAGAGAGGCCTGAAGAGGACCAAGGTAGTCATGCTACTAAGAGGTAAAAACCTTGTTGGTTACAAACATTACCCCGATGAAGTTGTTGAAGAGTTTGTGAAAAAAGCATTCGAGAACGGCGTAGACGTTTTTAGGATATTTGATGCCTTGAATGACGTCAACAATCTGAAGAAGGCAGTTTCCTCTGCGAAGAGTGTTGGAGCAGAGGTCCACGGAGATGTAGTTTACACCACAAGCCCAATACATACAGTGGACCATTTCATAGAAGTGGCAAAGAAGATAGCAGAGCTGGGAGTGGATGCTATCAGGATAAAAGACATGGCTGGACTGCTGGCGCCGAGGGTAGCCTATGATATTGTGAGGGGCATAAGAAAGGAGACTGGTTTGCCTGTCGGTCTCCACTGCCACTACACTTGTGGCTTGGCGTCTTTGTCTTATATGAAGGGCATAGAGGCAGGCGCTGAGTTCATAGATACGGCGCTGTTTCCTTTTGCCTTTGGAGCATCCCAGCCAGCCATAGAGACAATATATGAGGCGTTGCGGGGTACTGGACATTTGGCACATCTCAACATTGAGGTGATAAATGAGTGTGCAGACTTTTTTGAGAGTGTTAGAGAGAAATACAAAGGATACACTTCGGATGCGACGGAAAGGATCGATCCAAGGGCTTTGAGGCACCAGATACCCGGAGGGATGCTCTCCAACCTGGTGGTTCAGCTTAAGGAATACAACGCACTTTCAAAGTTGGATTTGGTTTTAAAGGAAGTCCCAATAGTCAGGAGAGATCTCGGATATCCGCCTCTGGTCACTCCCATGAGCCAGATTGTAGGAACGCAGGCTGTCATGAATGTGATAACTGGTTCAAGGTATGGAATGTTAATAAAGGAACTGGAGAATTACGTAAGGGGTTTTTACGGCAGACCGCCGGGCGAGATCAGCAGAGAACTGATGGACAGAGTCAAGCCAGCAGTTCCTCCAAAAGAGTTGTCTTTCAAAGACATCCCCGAGGACGTTAGAACCCTATTCAAAAAAGAGGAGGACGCGCTAACTTATCTTCTCTTCCCACAGATCGCCGTTCCATTCCTCAAAGGCGATCTCAGAACTTTACAGCCAAATGCAAAGAAAAATAGAAAGGACATTAAATGGTTCAGGGTGAAAATAGGCGACGAGGAGATTGAGGTCAGGATTGAGAGCGAGAGCTGAATCACAGAAGTTTAATATGCTAAACACTAAATACTTGGATTATTTATCATTCCTCAGTGGCAGGTGTTAAGTTTGGAGATGGACCTATTAAGAAAAGTGAGCGAAGCTCCAGGCATATCGGGGTTTGAGTATGGCATAGCAGAGATCATCAAGAGAGAGCTTGAGGGCTGTGTCGATAAAATAGAAAAGGATGCCTTTGGGAATTTGTATGCCCATAAGGGCAAAGGATCTAAAACAATAATGATAACGGCCCATACAGACGAAATAGGGCTGATAGTGAAACATATTGACGAAAAAGGGTTTATCAGATTTGCAAAGGTTGGAGGAGTCCCAGATCACGTGCTCCTCGGACAGAGGGTCCAAGTTCATGGGAGAAACAAGAGGCTAAGCGGCACCATAGGTTGCAAGGCAATACATGTGATGAAAGAAGACGAGAGAAAGCAGTTGGTGACTTATGACAAAATGTTCGTGGACACCGGTGCTACAAAAGATCAATTAGTCAAGTACGGTGTGAGGGTCGGCACCCCAATAACTGTGGAGAGGGGGGTCACAGAGCTTGAGAACGGCCTGATAGTGGGAAGAGCGATGGACGATAGAGCAGGCTGCTACATGCTCATGGAGTCCCTGAAGAAAGCAGACCCTGTAAACAGAATTGTGGCGGTATTTACGGTCCAGGAGGAGGTCGGGCTTAGAGGAGCGACTGTGAGTTCTTTTCTGGTGAGACCGGACTTAGGAGTCGCGATAGACACAACCATCGCAGGAGACCATCCTGAGATCGGGGAGAGCGAAGCCCCTGTTAAACTGGGATCAGGTCCTGTTCTTGTTGTCGCGGACGGAAGGAGAGACTCTTTAGGGGGAGGGCTTATAGCCAATCCTATGGTCGTGGGCTGGTTGACGGATTTGGCGGATAGGCTAAACATAAAATGCCAATTTGAGGTGCTGGAGGGTGGGACGACAGACGCAACAGCCATACAACTTTCCAGGGAGGGCGTTCCGTCTGGTTGCATAGCAATCCCAGCCAGGTATGTTCATAGCTTCAGCGAGGTCGTTTCCAAAAATGACATCGAGTCTGGCGTAAGGTTACTGTTAGGAATCATGGAGAATCCTGTACCAATCTAGAGTGTCGAAAATGCCGATAGAGCGTGAACTTTACTTCGACAGGGTTAACGAGGCGCATGAGAAGGGAAAGATAGGTGACGATGTTCTAAGGAGGTTCTTCGAGAGGTTGCCAACTCTTGAAAGATCAGTCTCATCAGTTGAAAGGGCTTTCGGTTTGGACTACCCGCCCATATCTTTCAATCCAAATCTCGTTATACTGAAATACCCCAATGGCTTCTCTCAAACGGTAATCTACGCCTCAACCCAGATCCAAAAGTTAAACGACAAATTTAGGCTGTGTGTCGAAGTAACGCTGCCCTTCCTTCTCTTTGCCAAAGAGGACCTTCTAAGGGCATGTTTGGCACATGAATTCTTACATTATATTTTCATAACCTTAACTCTGGGTAACAGATCCCTTGAAGGGCTCTCCTCTGGAAAACCAATAACACCGGATCTTCAGCTCGTTTTGGATGAGGCTCACACAGTAAAGGCTGAAGAGTGGATTAGTGATAACGAGCTGCTCAGTATAATTAAGAAATATTTCACTCCGATTATATCAGACCCAGAATTGGAAGAGAACATCAGAGAGAATTGGATAAAGAGGATGCTTCCTATAAAAGAGATATCGGTAGACGATAGTATGCTGAGAATACCCGTCCTAGAGTTGGACAAAATTCCCCTTGACAAAAAAATAATAGAATTATCAAAGGTAAAATCCAAAAAATCGAGTTAAAGTGAGGTGCCTGCAAAGGACCTGTTTTGAATTTTGAGGTATTTGCATTATAAGGGATTTTTACTATGTTTTGTGGAGGTCCAAAACCTCGCATTCTCATATCCATATCCATATATTTATACCCTGAATTATTTAACGTAGTTAGGTGCCCTTTATGGACTACATGGTGAAAGATATCGGACTGGCAGAAAGAGGTAAAAATTTACTAAAATGGGCAGAGGATCACATGCCCGTCTTAATGGAAATTAGAAGGCGATTCTCTGTTGAAAAGCCCTTTGAAGGGGTCAGAATTGGTGCGTGCCTCCATGTGACGAAGGAGACTGGCGTGTTGGTGAGAACTCTAAAAGCAGGTGGAGCCAGTGTTGCTCTCGCTGCTTCCAATCCCCTTTCGACACAGGATGAGGTCGCGGCGGCCCTAGCAGTTGAGGGAGTAAATGTCTACGCATGGAAGGGCGAGAAAAAAGAGGAGTATTACAACTGTATTACCTTGGTCCTAAAACATCAGCCTTCAATAACTATGGATGATGGTGCTGATCTTGTAACCGAGCTACATTCTGGGAATTGGAACTTCAAGGTTATAGGGGGCACAGAGGAGACCACAACCGGCGTTATGAGGCTCAAGGCTATGGCAGATCGGGGGGTCCTTAAGTACCCTATAATAGCAGTCAACAATGCTGAAACAAAGTGGGATTTTGACAACGTTTATGGGACTGGTCAGAGCACTATAGACGGTATTATGAGGGCTACCAATGTGCTCTTGGCAGGTAAGAAATTCGTTATAGCAGGGTATGGACACTGTGGCAGGGGCCTCGCAGCCAGGGCGAGGGGCATGGGCGCACATGTGATAATCACAGAGGTTGACCCCATAAGGGCTTTAAAGGCAGTCATGGACGGGTTTGACGTTATGCCAATGGAGGAGGCTGCAAGAGTGGGAGATATATTTGTGACCGCCACTGGTAACAAGAACGTCATAAGGAAGGAGCATTTCGAGGTTATGAAGGACGGCGCGATCTTGGCTAATACTGGGCACTTCAATGTCGAGATAGACCTGAAGGGGTTAGAGGAGTTAAAAGTTGGTAAGTTAAAGATAAGGGACTCCGTCGAAGAGTACTCTATGAAAGATGGGAGAAAGTTGTACCTGCTAACAGAGGGCAGGCTTGTAAATCTTGCCGCCGCAGAGGGACACCCCAGCGAGGTGATGGATATGAGTTTTGCCAACCAGGCACTCTCAGTGGAGTATTTGCTGAAGAATGCAAAGAATATGAGACCAGCAGTTTATGACGTGCCAAGGGAGATAGACGAGGCTGTAGCAAGGCTAAAACTCAAAATGATGGGTATCAAAATAGACAGAATGACCGATGAACAGTTGAGCTATATAAGAGGATGGTGGGAGGGAACAGAGTGATGGATATGAAAGAGGCAGCAGAAAAGATCTACAAGTATGTCAAACCCAAGTCCCGGGTAGTTGGTATAAAGTTTTTGAAAAGTAGGGGAGAGGCAGAGGGAATACTTAAGGTTTTGAGGAGGCCTAGAAAGAGGCTCACCATCTGTCAGATCATAAATACTGCGAGGCTTTACGGATGGACTTGGACGGTATTTCCTGAGGACGCAGATTGTGTGCTTGGATGTTCGGTCCTTGGGCTGAGAGAGCTTGATGAAAGTTTTCAGAGCGGGGAGATCTTCACAAAGCTCGGATATGTTAAGGATAGAGAAGTCGCGAAGAAGTTTGCGGATTCAGTGCCTAAAATTAAAGAGAGAAAAGAGGGGTTTGTAGTCGGGCCTCTGGAGGGGCTCGAAGTTGAGCCTGACCTGATACTCATATACGGCAACGGCGCTCAGATGATGAGAGTCATTAACGGGGCAGTCTATGCGACTGGCGAGAGGCTCACCTTTGGTGCCATAGGCGATATAGGTATATGTGGTGATGGCGTTGCTGAGGCTTACAACACACAAAAACCACAGTTGGTCGTTGCTTGTTACGGAGAGAGGAGGTTCGGGCACACTTCGGACGACGAGATAGCCATGGTCATACCATTCAGGTACTTAGAAAAAGTTGTGGAGGGGTTGGAGAAGACACACAACGCAGGGATCAGGTACCCGATCCCCATAGCCGCAACCATTGCCGAATTGGAAATGCCGGAAGTTTTGAAAGTCCAGCCTAAGGAGAAAGGGCAGCCCTGACCATAGCCTTGAGGTTCCTTGTGGGTGTGCGCGGTGCTATCCCGCAACTCGGTGCCAGGATGTCAACCCCTGAAGCTATCGCCTGCTTTGAGGCCTTGAAGACCTCTTCCTCTGTACCTGTCAATAGAACGCCTGCAGAGGGGATGTTCCCAACAATTGCAACCCTTTTGTCCTTTAGGATGGATTTTGCGGTTGACAAGTCGACCTTTTCCTCTATGCTCAGAGCGGAGAACCCACAGTCTGCCATGTGGTTCAGAATAGGTGTGGCGTTCCCACATATGTGCAGGATTGACTTCCCTGCTGCACTTGCGACGTTTTTAAGGGGATTTTTGGAGAACTTCTCGAACATCCTCGGGCTTAGAACAGAGGGTGATGCTGTTGGGTCAGCAGGAGCGATAATATCTGCGCCCTCTTTTACGAGGGCTTTGGTGTAAATGACACAAGCCTCCTCTGCGGCAGCCATGTATTTCATGACCTCGTCTGGTTTTTTAATCATCATTAGGCAGAGGCGCTCCACGCCAAGAAGGTGACCTGCCAATGTGGTGGGACCTTCGAACCCCACGATGAGTGGTACGTCAAACTTCATATCTTTAATTTTGTGTATGGCTTCGAAGATTGTCTGGACCCTTCTGCTTTCCAAGATTTTTTCTGCAGTAGGGGTTTTGCCTTGGTCATATAGGCTTTTTGCGATCGCGGGCTGGCGATCGTTCCTCCCCCGATCTATTATGCACCCCATAGACTCGGCCAAGACTGTAAGGCAGAAGGGTATCCGGACTCCTTCAAGACCAGCTACAGTGTGAGCGGCAGATGCCAATTTTGCCATGAGATCTGGATCAAAGCTTGCATCGGGCCAATAAGCCCCAGAAGCCTCCATCAGTTCACAGGTTCCAGTTTGAGTCGCCGAAAGGACGGACGGACGGTCGACGCTTTCATGATTCAAAATTCTGAATGTGCGTTCTTTTGGTGTCATATTTCTCACCAAATAGAAAAAAAAAGGAGTATTTTAGAATTCCTCGAACTTAAGGAACTTCTCCTTCTCTTCTGGCGTGTATCCGCGTCTCCACCTGCGCCTAGCCCACTCAAATACGTATATTAGGGTCACTATGGCAGCAACCAGCGAGACTGTACCTGGAACTACGGCGCCCGCGCTGTAATTCCACCAAGCACCGTAGATAGAGGCCGGAAGAGCTATACCCACCAGCGTGATCAACATAGCAATCCTCCAGAATATCGGGTTCTTATCGTGCAGTCTGCACCACTCGCCAACGATGATGAACGAGAAGACGGCAAGCGCTGTTGAGAGGATCGGGAATAGAGCCCATATTTGAAGGTACGCACCGCTCAGTGCAAGAGCGATAACCAAGACAGCCGTTATTATGGCAGCGATCCACCTAGATGCAGTCACATATCTTGTTATTTTCTTCTTCGTCACCAGTTGTACGAATTCTATGCCTAAAACGCGCATATTCCTGAAGCCCGAGTAGAAGGTGCTCATGACGAATACCATGACTATCCACATGCCAAAGAGTTTAAGAAGGGCGGGATCGACAAAAGGCATAATCACGCCTACGATCTTTGCGAATCCGATTCCAAATGCCGCCGTCCAACCTGCCTTCAATGCAGGGATGTATACGCTCACAGGGAGTACAAGCATTGCCAAGTACGCAGTCCATAAACCGACACTCTCAAGAATTTCACCACCGTAACCGATTATCCGAACCCATTTCTCCTCAGGGAACCTCTTGCAGGTGTATGCGCCGATCCAGAAGACGTGCATTCCAGTCAGGGCTCCACAGGAGACCATCATGGTTATGCCAGGGTAGAACCACCCGCTGGGCGTGAGAGCCTTATCGTAAAAGATCAAGGCGGGAAAATCCGTTATTGGGAAGTTTCCAATGAGTGCGCCAAGGAACAGTAAAATTACGCCTGTTGCCATGTAAAGGAACATCATGAAGTTTGAGGGTTCGGAGTATAGCCAGTTGGGAAGGCATGCTGCCAAGATCCCAACAATTGCAAGGAAGACGTACCATCCCTCGGCGGGCAAAAGATAGGGGTTCATCAGACCGATATAGATAGCTATGAGAAATATCACATATTGAACTATACCAACAAGCCAGATGGGCCACCCTTTTCTGTAGAGTAGGTAACCAGATGGTGGACCGATGACTGCCAACAACATCAGAGGGATGAACAGGGAGGGGTTGGAGGTCCCTCCGACAACAACTAGTTTCGCAAATGCGGCGCAGAAGCTAACTATAGCGAGATAGCCAATGAATGTGAATAGAACTCCGGAGAGGGGAGTTATCCATCTATATGACACTTCGCTTGCCGTTTGCCCGCGCTCCCGCATCATTACGAATCCTGTTGCATAGTCGTGAACAGAACCCAAGAAAATGTTGACGGGCAAAACGTACAGTATACCTGACGCCCATCCCCACTGGGCGATAGCTACACCTCCAGACAGCGGCGCGCCGCCTGCGGTTGCGGCCCAATGGTCGCCAAACAGAGAGATGGGATTAGCAGGGTAGAAGTCGAAGTCGTCTCTAAATGCTACAGCGGGCGTCTTTCTTGAAGGATCTGGTGTGAAATAGGCCTTCTCGAGTCGCTTGGAGACCACGAAGATTCCGAAGAGATAGAATGCTATGGCGATAATCACTAAGTAGGCAGTCGTCATTTCCATAGGATCCTTCACCTACTTTGCTCCAGTATTAATAGTATTTGTACACTATATAATATTTTTGAAAAAATTTATATTCTAGACGCCATCATAATATAAATGGAATATATAATCTAGATATAAAATTAAAATTCAATCTATTAAGAAAATTAAAGTCACATAAAATGCATGGTATCAAAATAAGATCTTAAAAATTATAATCATAAGCCAGATGAGTAGAACCCCTGCAGAGATCAATTCCATATACTTTTCCAAATTCAGTCTCTTAAATATCGACTCGAAGACCTTGCCACCATCCATCAAGGGCGCAGGGATGGCGTTCATAACCAGGAGCCAAAAGTTGACAACCGATATGATGTGTAAGTATGGGTTTATTTTGGCGAAGGGCAGGAAGAGTAGAAATATCAATAAGTTGGAGCCAAGACCACTTGAGTAAAATGGCAATTTGATCTCAGAGTAGGTTTCCGGAGATACATCCGCCTTTACAAACCCTCCCCAGATACCTGATATTGATATTCCAACGGAGATATTTTTGACCCCTCTGTTTGCAAGAACGATTATGTGAGAAAACTCGTGTAAAACGAGACCTAAGATGAGGGATGAGATTAAAAATACGAAGGATAAGGAGTCCTTAAAAGAGGGCAAGAGGAGGTCAGGGATAGACCCGTAGGCAAAGAATAAAGTTATGGATAGTAGGACAGAAGGAACCGACAGTGCCCCAAGTCCACCAACGGCGAGTTCATAGAGATTGAATATTTTTTTGTTTGACTCGCAGACCCTCACTATTGCCTTTGTGATCAGGAGACCTCACTTTCCGATTATGTTGATTTCTTGTACTCTTTGTATGCGTCCAGACCTGCCTTCGTCAGGGTGAGCTTTGATGTGATTAACCCCTTCTTCTCTTTCAAATATCCCATCGCCACAAGATCTTTAACTGCCAACCTGAACATGTCAGCCCATCCCTTTGTGCCGGCAGCCGCGCCCTTTACGCCACTATCCTTTCTCTTTGTCATTTCACTCGAGACGTACCCGAGGATGTCGCCGCTTCCAACCTCAACAGACTCTATCTTGCTCTCGTCCCCAACTTTTTTAAGTATACCTTCAATTATCAGCTCCTGCATTACTGTGAACTTCTTTTCCATTTTGAAAACCCGATTAACTATATATTGGTAGAAGATATAAAAAATTTTAAGTTCGGAGAGGATCACTATAGACTACTTTTCTTTATTCAAGCTGACAATAGTAATGGCATTCCCGTCAGCCATAGTGGTCCACTATCTCATGCCGTTGATTGTTTGGTTTAAGAATTACGACTTGCTCATAGTGGCTTTGGCACTGACCTCTTACTACTTGGGATTTACGATGGGCACATATTACGGTCTTTGGTCAAAAGCAACATGGTCAAGAACAGCAGGTACCTTCATGACCGCGCATGTAATCACCACACTGCTACTTGGAGCCTATGGCTACGGCTACATGGCACCAATTTTTTCATTCTTGGTAGGTGCGACCACGGGCGGGCTACTGTCGTTGCCTTACTCCAAGGTAATGAACTTCCTAACGGCAACTACGTTTTCAGTATTTCCTCTCTTAGGAACTGTTTTAATGGATCTTTATGGGCCAGATTCGGTATTAGTCGCATCTGGAATGTTGGCTTTTGTCTCTTCGATTTTATCACTTATCTCGCTTAAAGTAATTGTACCAAAACCAAAGATGGCTGAAGGGGGCAGATCAGGGCTCCCATTGGATGGATGGATGCTCGCGATTGGAATAAGCCTTGGGGGGACTATGGGAACTGTTTTGATACCAATAATAGCGGTTACTGCCATAAGTGCCGATGTGATTAATGTTGGACTAACCATCACCGTATCTCTTTTAGCAATTCAATTAATTGCCCGGAGGCTGCAAAAGCAGAGCGTAATATACAAAGGAATTGGGACTATAACAATTTTGTCGACCTTCTTTGTTTTTTTGATAATGGGGCTCGTGGATAATTTGATCGTTTTTCTTGCTTTATGGTTCTTGGTAATTGTAGACCTAAGTTACTGTAACTCCTTTTTATTGGTCGCCAACAGAACCCTCAAGAAGTTTGACGAAAAGACCTTCAGCCTAGTCTCAAATGTTTTGTCAATTTTTGGACCCATGCTTGCGGTCCTAATTTGGGCAATGGGCGCTTATCAATTAATCTTTTACTTTAGTGCTTTCCTAATACTGATTGGATGGATAGGCATGCGAAGGTTCTTGAAAGAGGTAAAGTAGATGGGTTTATTGGATCAAATTTTTGGTCCAAAGAACGCCACGATATTAATGATAGTTTTTAAAAAAATAGCCCAAAGGGTGCCATTGACTCTTTGCTTGGCTTTCAGTGTGGCGCTATTGACTTACACATTTATTTTTGCAGAGACGATTGTTGGTGGGTTGTCGCTCATGTTTATGTTGCTACTGACGTTTTTTTTGGCGGTAACGATGTCTTTTGCATTGGAATACGACAGTAAGGAAGAACTTATGGTTTTAGTAAATCTAGGCGTCTCACCTTCGGACATCTTTAAACTTGGAATCATTAGGGTTTTGATTATTTCCTTAATTGGATACATTGTGGGGGTTTCAATTTCTCTATTATGGCCACTCTCGACAATAAAGAATGTGATGTTATTTTATTCATTTTTAATGGCTTTAGCTTTAGGGGTTCTGCCCCCAATCTATTCATCGCTCAGGTCTATGCGGGTGAGCCTTCTAGGAAGAGCCGCTTTTAAGCCTTTGACAGAAAAGGAGGTGCCAGTAGTATTATTGCCATCTGAATTGGAGGAGGTTAAAGACTTTGTCAAGGAAAGGTTGAAGGACCGCCAGGATCTCCTGATTGTGGATTGCTATGTCCGTGGGGCAGAGCTCAACTTGGTTTGTAGGTATCTTGGAGACTTTGGGAGGGAGACCTTTGCCTGGCTCGCAACACTGGGCATAAATCCAGACGAAGCCCTTAGAAATGATGAGACATTACCAATAGTTAGACTGAAGGTCAGCATAGAAGAAGGAAGAAACCCTATCATGGACTGCTGGGAAGGGAGTGATGAGAAGCGCAAAAAAAGATCAGCCATTTCCTTGAGCTTCCAAGCCCTTCTGCGTCAGCTCTTGATAGAGTATAAGGTTTACAAGGGTAAGCTCAGGGGTGCAGAGTACCATACTCAATCAACTTGAATTAGTTAGCAAAAAAGAAGATCAATACAAATATTCATCAATGTTATTTCTTCTTTGATGTGACCCGTAACTAATTTCATGTACTTTATTTTTGTGTGTGGGCGTGCGGTCTCCCTATTGGACAGACCTTAATGCATATGCCACAAATTGGTGCGGCGTATGCTGCTTGGTAGGTCTTTTGGGCGAACATCTGCTTGAATCTGTCCAATCTTGCTGCACATTTCTGGTGATCAAAGATCTCTTCACGAGCTGAAGGGTAAAAGTCAAATTCTGAGTACTTTAAGGCTCCAGAAGGGCATGATTCTACACATAGTCTGCAATTACCACATTGGTTCTTTAGAGGTTTGCCAGGTTTGAGGGGCATATCGGTTAGTACTGTTCCTAGACGCAACCGTGGACCATAGACAGGGTTTACCAGGAGACCGTTGCGACCGATCCACCCGACCCCGGCGGCGCATGCAAAGGCTTTGTGCGAGGCGTGCCCGAGTTCATTCAAAAGGTCTACCCTAAGCGAGGCAGGGATGACAAGAGCAGAATACCCATTCTCCATGATCCACCCGGATAATTTCAAGGTTATCGAATCGATCATTGCGTTGGCAGAATGGTACGCGTGGGCGTACAATATTCCAGGATCTTCGATGGTTATGCCATCCACAGCCCTGTTGGGAAGAGGGACGCCAACGGATATCGCATATCTGTAATGGTCTAACAAGACGCCTCCGAAAGTTGGAAGACCGCGTATCAGTGAGAGGTCTGCGACGCCAACCACGCCAGCGCCTGAGGATCTCGCGAGAGAGAGAACCTCCCCAGTATTTTTAGAACGGTTTTCCAAAGGGAGTTGCCCCCCATAACAAGTCTGCTCGAGAAAGATTTATACCTTTGTTGAGCCTGCTTTGATCGTCGATTTTATTGAATGTACCACTTTTTGTTTTGCACTTGATTTAATTTAAAACTTAAATAACTTTAACCAACCGTCCGTTCATCAGGTTAAATATTTTGTCTGCCCCCTCAATTAGAGATTGCTCTAGTGTGGTGACTATGAAAAGTGATTGAGTCTCTCTTTGCTTCCTCTTTATAATGCTGGCTATTTTTTTCGAGTTCTCTAGATCCAGATGGGCTGTTGGCTCATCAAGTATGACAATCGGTGGAGAACCTATAATTGTTTGGGCGAGGCAAACACGCTCATACTCGCCACCGCTAAGTTGTGCTGGTTTGTGGTCCATCCTAGCAGATAGACCGACCTCATCCAGAAGCTCCTTAGCGGATTGAATAGCTTTATCCCTATCAACGAAATTGAAGAGTAGCGGCAGGGCTACGTTCTCCAAGATTGTCAATTGGGGTATTAATACTGGGTCTTGTGGCTTGAAGCCAATTTTCTTTCTCCTGAACCATGCAAGCTCGTAGGCACCTAGACGAGAAATCTCTAACCCATCTATGAAGACCGAGCCAGATGTAGGACTCTCAAGTCCAGAGATTATGCGGATCAGTGTGGTCTTTCCAGCACCAGATGGCCCTGCTATGACAACGATCCCCCTCTCTGGAAAATCAATAGTTAAAGAGTCTAGTGCTATAACCTCCTTTCCCGCAACCACATAGCGCTTGGAGACTGAGTCCACAAATACCTTCGGTATAAGACATCCTCCAAAAAAAAGGGTTATTTGGCGGTTAAGCTCCTCACTATCCCAACTGCCTCTGAGGCATCCTTCCCCCAGCTGTCCGCGCCTATAGATCTGGCGTATTCCATCGTCGTGGGCGCTCCGCCTATCATGATCTTAACCTTGTCCCTGTACCCTTCGCTCACTAGGAGGTCGACCACCCTCTTCATGCCGGGCATTGTGGTGGTCATAAGGGCGGACATCCCTATGACCTCGGCCCCGTGCTCCTTGACAGCCTTCACGAACTCCTGCAGTGGGACATCCTTACCCAAGTCAATGACCCTGAACCCAGCGCTGTCGAGCATTATCTTGACCAAGTTCTTGCCGATGTCGTGTATGTCACCCTCCACAACCCCAAGTACCACTGTTATGGGCTTCGCTGTCTTGTCCACTTTGATGTGGGGCTTTAGTATCTCCACAGCCACATTCATGGCGCTCGCAGAGAGTAGGACTTCAGGGACATAGTACTCGCCCTTCTCGTAGAGCTCGCTAACAACCTTCATGCCCTCGGCTAGTCCCTTCATTATAGCCTCGTATGCGTCTATGTTGTTCTTGATGGTCTCCTCAGCCCATTTCTTAGCCCCTTCCTCGTCGCCGTCGACCACACACTTTGCAAGGTTCTTGAATATTTCCTCTTTATCCATATTCACACCTCCTATTGATTCTAAATCTCTTTAGTGCTATCACAAAGCGACTTCACGTTCTCAATCGGTGAATCTATTGGTATATCGCAACCCGCTCCTAACAAGAAACCTATTTTGCCCGCTCGTCTAATACATTCTTTCGAGGCAGCGATGATGTCTATTGGTTTTTTCATCAATATGTCAGTAGTACTAACATTGCCCATTATTGGCACTTTCTTATTCAAAATGTCCTTTGCAACAACAAGATCTACTTTTGTATCTAAACTCATGAGATCAGGCGAGAGATCCAATATTACATTAAGCCTATCTGATGTGTTTCCGCAGATGTGAAGAAATGCCTTTAGACCTAAATCTCGCGTCTTCTTTAATATCGCTTTAGTATATGGTGCTACAAAATTTTTAAAATGCCTTGGGGATATTAAGTCGGCCGATGCTGTAGGATCACACCAAAATATTGCATCAACTCCAATTTCTGCCGAAAATTTTGCGTATTCTCTTAATACCTCAGTGGCAAAACTGAGAAGTTTATGTACGTCTTCTGGTCGTTTAAGGATATCTAACATTAGTGCTTCTACTCCTCTCAGTTCACCTGCTAGAGTAAAAGGAAGTGTAAGCGTCACATATACATAGCGTTCTGCACCTAATGTTTTTTTAAGATGATGTGCTACCTCAAAGTTATTTTTGGTTCTTGAGTGCTTGCTCAAGTCGGGCATAGAAAGCCTATCAATATCTTCCGGAACTTTGACTATGCGGTCAATCGTTACAGGGTTACCTCTATCTGGAAAATGCACTTTACAGCCACATGCTTCAACGGGGGCTAACCAGTCCCATAGTACTTCAAGTCCATCAAAAGGCACTTTGTTAAGGATATTGAGTTGCGCCTCTGCTCCTCTCATTGGATCTTTGAAGATCTCCGAGATCTTTGTCTCATATACCCCAACTGCCCAAAAACCCTGAAAAGGTGGAAGTACTGGGACAAAATCCACTCCCTCAAAAGAAAGCGCTGCCTCAACTCTTTCCCGCGGTGTCATTATATCACCTTAAAAAAAAGAGATTAAAGGGATTTTTCAATTAACTCTAGTAAATCGGCGACTTGAATTTTTGCTCCGATTGCCTTTGCAGAGTCGTCTAAGTTTCTCCAACAGAACGGGCATGTAGATACTAACATTTCTGCGCCTGTCTCTAAAGCTTCTTTGATTCGCTCTTCTCCAGTCCAAAGTGCAAAATCAGGGAATGCTGATTTTACACCACCGCCTGCACCACAACACCATGCGACATTTCTATTTCGCTCCATTTCAACAAGCTCGACTCCAGGAATCGCCTTTAATAATTTTCTAGGTTCTTCATAAAGGGCTTTGTCTCCGAGGTTTCTCCCAATGTGGCATGGATCGTGATATGTTACTTTAACGTCTACTTTGCTATTTAGATTAAGCTTTCCTTTATTTAGTAAATCGACTAACAGTTGCACGGAATGCAAAACTTTAAGGTTATGCTCTATGCCAAGAACTTTGCCGTATTTTTCATTGGTTAAGTCATAAGACCAGACTTTGTAGCAACCAGCACATGACGTTACTATAGTTTTAGCCCCTGTATTCTCAATCTCCGAAATGTTATGTTTTGCAATGTCAGAGACAAGATCCCAATGTCCTGTTCTCAGGAGAGGCGAGCCACAACAATACTCGTCATCCAAGACAGTAAAGTTTAGTCCAAGTTCTTTAAATACTCTCGCAGTAGCTATTGCAATGTTTTTCTGTCTGTAAGATGCGGTACATCCAACAAAGTACACAAAATCGGGTTTTTTAGAGAGCTTCGTATCGCCAATGGCTTCCTTTAGCCAAGCAGTTCGCTCCTCGTGTTTCTCGTCATACGGATTATGTTTATTAGCTATCGCCTGCGCGAATCTTTTGTGTGCTTCTAGACCAAATCCATTACAAATGGCATCCCTTCGAATGGCTTCCAATAAAGGTATTGCCAGTTCGTATATTGGGCGTGTCCCATTGGTCTCGAAGACATGGCACTGTTCGGCACAATTACCACATAAAGTGCATTCAAAGAATGGATTGACTATATCTTTTGACCACTTTATTCTTCCTTGGATTAGGCCCATTGCCAATTGCATCTTTCCACTCAAATAATAAGGATCGAACTTCTTCCACTCTCCACTGGGGCATACTGGATTCCAGAACTGCGACTGGTACCAAGTTCTACATGTGCCGCAGTGTATGCATTGCTGTGGAACGTTGCTAGCCTTTAGCTTGCTTTCAATATGTTGGAACGTTTTTGGGTAACTCATTTTTATACCTCCTCAAAAATCCAATTGACCTGGATTCATAATTCGGTTCGGATCTAGGATCTTTTTTATTGTTCTTATGATGTTCATAGCTGCTGGGTCTGTTCCTAACCAGTTAAGTCTTGCGAAGTACGGTGGTGCTTTGTATAGAATTGTTCCATGGGCTCTCATGACCTCGCCAATCTCTCTTAGGCATTTTCTATGTTTTTCAACGATTTCTGGCGAGTCATCTTTACTACCGAAGATGTTGTAACGAATGATACCCTCATGTCCATGATCCATTAATCTGTTATATGCCTGTATAGGATGTCCTGCTTGCGTATATCCGTATTTGTCGTAAACCTTCTCGACTGCGCGATATATTTCTGCATTTTTTGAGGGTGGCGCATATCCTCCGACCCATTGCGCCCTCCCTCCTCTCGCTCCGCTAATATCATTGGAAAGTTGTACTGGTAAATATTTAAAGTACCTTATTTGATCCCCCTTACTAAAGCTTTTTATGCCCTCCTCGAACAGTGTGAGTTTTCCGCCACCTTTCTCCGTAATACTTTTGACAATTTCATCTTTTGCCTCCAACTCTTTTTCAGTATTTGCAGTAAACGATACCCACGAAGATAGTTCAGGCTCACCAGGTCTGCGTCCCTCTGAAAAAGGCAATTTCTCTCCTGCTTCCACTCTTCCCCAAGCCCAATTATTTGAGGCAATATCGTCAATTATCCCTGTACGCGCCAATTCCCGCTGGATCTTGAAACCCCTTTCTACGGTGTCTGCATCCATAAAATAGTCCAATCTGTACGGTCTTTTAGGATATAGTTTTATACTCGCTTTCGTTACAATCCCCGTGGTTCCTGCCCATCCTATAAATAGACCAATAAGTCCGAAATCTGGAAGAGCAGCATGGTGATTCCAGTGAGGCGAAGACATGGCAGAACCAGTTCTGATTATTTCTCCAGTTGGAAGAACTGCTTCGAATGCATTCACAAAATAGGAAGCGTCTCCATAGGCCATAGATAAATCAGTCATACCATACATCAAAGATGACGCAACGTATCCTGTGGCAGGTGGTGCGTAAGTAACAGGGACTCTTAGGTGTGGATAATGTCTATTGACGTACCCCACAACGTCCGCATAAGTAATTCCTGCTTCAACAAGTATGTATTGATCTTCCTCATTCACCTCAAGAACTTTATTCATTCGCCTCATATCTAAAACTATTCCGCCTTCACGGGGAGTTGCAAGGGCACCAACGCTCAAATTTGCAACCCATGGCACTACGGGTATATGTTCCCGATTTGCGAGTCTAACAATGTCCTGAACTTCTTCTGTTGTTTTAGGCATTACCACAAAATCTGCCTTTCCTGACCGTTCAAACGTTATGAAGTCCTCGGAGTATGTGTATAGAACAGCTTCGGAATCGCTGACATATCTTGATCCAACAATCGCTGCTAACCGTTCGTAGATTTTAGAGTTCTTGGCTCCGGATTGCACATAAGAAGATTCCCCCATTAATATCCCTCCTTTTTTGTAAGGAAAATATTACGGTGAAAATTTAAAACATTTTTCCTGTTGGTCCACCTTATCATTGTTTGTGTACTAAATCCCAAATGATTTAACTTGCACACGATTTGACTTCACCACCGAGTAATAATAAGTGGATAAATTATCTGGATAAATTAATAAATTATTTTACCTATTTTTAATTCAATATTTATAATTTTTCTATTTTTTTTATCTATTATAAAAAATAATATAATTTTTTTAAATTTTTATTTATTAATATGTGTTATACTTAATAATTTTAAATCAGAAGCTGTTAATATTATGCTTAATTCTTTATCTGATTTTATTAGTTCTTTGCTCGATTGTATTAAAGGATCTAACTCCGACTTAATGATACGTCGTCTTAGTCCAGAATAATCTCCATATGGTAAACCCGTGATTTCACTCAAACGTTTGGCAAAAATCTCCAATTCTCTATAAGGCAAACCATAAAGTTGTCTAATTAAGGCTAGTAGTTGTATATACCTTTCAGATAATTTGAATGGTCGTCCTTTTTTCCCTTTGTTATTTAATTTTAGTGATTGGTGATATTTTCGAATAAACTCTGCTTCGATTACCAACACTCCTCTAATTATGTTTTCTTTCTCATTCATTTCTATCTAGTTCTCATTAAGAATTTAGCTAAACTAAAATCTTTCTCTTATGATGCTTAAAATTAGATTTTATCCTCCGATGACCGGTAGTAATATATCTACAATGTCTTCAGTCCTAATCTTTGTCCTCAATCCATTTATAAACATGCAGTGCCTGCCATTAATAAGGATATTTAAGTCGCTTCTAACACTTTCCTTTTCCATCAAAAGTTCTTTATAAATAGTGTTCCTGTCCGATATAAATTTTATTAAATCTTCAATATTTCCTTCCCACGAATCCAACCGCACCTCTCTAAATTCTCTTGGAATATTGGGTCCATGGAGCCTAACTATCATTAGCATGTCCTCTATATTTTTAAATCTAAATTCTTTATGGTATCTTCTGTTGGAATGCCCTCTTTATTCCAACCCCTTATCTCATAATATAAATTGAGAAGCTTCTCAAAATCCTCAGCACTTATTCGCCATTTT
>JACIVQ010000020.1 GCA_014361445.1 Methanosuratincolales archaeon
CGCGAAAATAAAGTTTTTATTTTTCCCCGTAATATCCCCTCTTACTAGGCATGGGGCAGGCCGAAGTTACGCCTGTGGAGATCAGGACCTCCGTAACCCGCCTTCCACACGGGCTTTGCTGAAACGGCCTCGCCAAAGGAGGCCTCCGCTGTGGGTGTGCGGGGATCGAGTCCGGTCGGAGAAGCAGGAAGCCCACGGGATTCATCCGTGGGTAGCTCACGCATTTTCTTTCCTATTAATCTGAGGGATCCCGATTGGAAGACCTTAGAGAGATCGTAAATAAGACTAGATCTTACAAAGGGCTGTCAAGAAAGTCCCAGATTGGGGAAATTGTCAACATACTTGGCGAGATAGACTATGACGATGCTGGAATATTGGAAGTGGAAAGTCTCAACATAGTGGTCTCGACCGACGGCATTGCAGAGGATCTTGTCAAATCGGATCCTTGGTTTGCTGGGTATTATTCTGTTCTTGTAAATGTAAATGACGTGGTGATAAAGGGTGCAAGACCGCTTGGATATGTTAACGTGATCTCGGGACCGAGAGAGATTAGGAACAAGATGGCCGAAGGGATAAAGGCTGGACTGGAAAAATATAACGTCAAACTACTAAAAGGGCACACTCACCCCGACTCTTCATACGCAGCAATAGATGCCGCGGTCGTAGGCGTGGCAAAAAGGGTCGTGAAAGGCACAAATGCTCGCCCTGGTGACGAAATTGTAATGGCGATTGACCTATCAGGCTCATTTGGTTTAAAGGGTTGGGTTAAGTGTTTCGACAGTACCCTGAGAAAAACATCAGAGCAGGTTCAAGAAATGCTATCCGCCATAATTTCCGTCCTAGAGTCCGGGGAAGTATACTGTTCTAGGGACATAAGTGCTCCTGGAATTTTGGGTAGTCTGGCAATGCTCTGCGAGTCCAGTAACGTTGGAGCGGAGATCTCTTTAGAGAAGATCCCTGCACCCAATGTTCCTTCTCTTTCGGAATGGCTGACCTCCTACCCTGCTATGGGCTTTATCTTTGGCTCCCCCACCACTAAGGTCTTTGAGGCTTTGAGGAATGTGGGTTTCTCTGTGGAGTCCGTAGGTCGCTTCACTGCTGATAAAAAAATAATAGTTTCAATGGGGCAGAGAAGAGAGATCTTTATGGACCTAACAAGGGAGTCTGTCTTTGGATTGAGATAGCTCTGCCATCTCTTCTGGCGAAAAAGAGTTCACTACTTCGCAGGTAGGTCCTTTCATAACTATCTTCCCCTCCCTCAACAGTAGTGCCTCATCGCACGTATTTAGAACAAATCCCATGTCATGTGAGACTATCAAAAAAGTCTGCCTGAGCTCGTTCCTGGCATTTTTTATTGACCTAGACACATCTTGCTGTGTTATCGGGTCCATCGTACCAGTCGGCTCGTCCAGTATTACTAGGATCGGCTCCCTTATGAGCACCTGTGCTAGCGCAACCCTGTGCCTTTCCCCCTCGCTCAATTCGTCCGGGTATTTATTCAAAATGGATTCCGTAACGCTTTCTTGGAAGCCGGCTGCCCTTAATACCATGACCGCCTTGAATTTGGCAAACTCGTCAGGCAACTCAAGCCCAATCGCGTCCGTCAAATTCTCTTGCACAGTTCTATGTGGGTACAATGAGTACTCTTGGTGGAGCAAACCGATGTATGGTGTCGCCCTTCCCCGCCCTGTGGGCCCTGGTTGTAGCATGTCCACCCACTCGTCTCCTATCCTGAGCCAGACCCTGCCCGAGGTCGGCTCTGTAAGACCGGCAATGATTCTTGAAAGTGTTGTCTTTCCTGCTCCGCTCATCCCTACTATTCCGAATATCTGCCCCTCCCTGACCTCAAAGGAGACTTCGTCTAAGGCCCGGACGACTCCTTTATCTATGGAGAAGTAATGCTTCTTCAGCCCTTCCACCTTCAATATCGTGTCTCCCGTTTCCACTTTTGCCTCTCCATATACGACCTCTGCCTCAGATAGGAATTCTTTAACTATCTCCTTTGGTTCGCCTATGGCCTTCACGCGTCCGTCCTCAAGTAGTATCGTCCTATCACTCAAAGCCTCTACCGCCTCTGGCAGATGCGAGGTGACAAGCAAGGTTATGTTCTTTTTCTTGACCTCTTCGCTCAATATCCTGTAAATCATTTTTGCGCTTATGGGATCTAGTGTACCCGTCGGCTCATCCGCTAGCAATAGGATTGGGCTTATAGCCAACTGTCTACCAAGGACGACCCTTTGCTTCTCCCCACCACTGAGATCCCTCGCCGCATGGAGAAGCCTATGTTCTAGTCCCATCCTCTTGGCAAGCTCTAGAGCCTTACGCCCTACATCAGCACCATCAATTTCAACTTTCTCCAAAGCCTCGACAAAATTCTCATAAACCGTAAGGCTACCATAGAGGGCAAAGGTCCTCTGGAACATTATTGCTATTCTATTCTTGATGTCTTTTGCCGATTCCCTATCCTCCCAAAAATCCACCTCTAAAAGTTCCATCTTTCCACAGCATCTCGGGCAAACTTTCCCTGCTCTGCTGGGGCCTTCTACGAAACCGCACTCCTTACAAGATGCGACACGGTAAATCACTTTGCCTGACGTTGGGGCATATTCGCTCAGGCCTTTTAGCATTGAAAGAAGGACACTCTTGCCAGAGCCACTCTTTCCAAGAATGCCGACCCTTTCTCCTTCGTGTATTACGAGTGATACGTCTCTGAGAACGTAATTCCCATTGAACTTTTTGGAGACACCGTCAACGATGATTAAAGCATCTTTCATTGCCGTACACCAAAGAACACGATAATTAATGAAGGGTTATATTTAAGTCATACACTTCCATTGGTCGTAACCAAGTCTCTGATTTTTTTTAATACTTCTATCGCATCTAACTTTTTTTGGTCTATCCTCTCTTTCTTTAGCAAATCTAGAACGGTTCTTGCCCTCTCTCCACCTAACTTTTCCATTGCTTTCTGAATTATCCTGCTATAATTCCTTAGGTGAAAGGGGATCTCCTTCGCACTATTTATTATGATCTCCTCTTCTCTTTGGCTGATCATACCTCTTGATACTAGCGCCTCTAGAGTAGCTCTTATATTGACCAAGGGCTCAGAGAGAGGCTGATACGTGGTCGGGTGAAACACAACCGCCACTTCATCGTCGGCACTGATTACCCCTTCTTTATACCACCTGTAGATCCTCCCAACTCCCATCATGCCGTACGCATCCAGCTCGCAAGCCCTCAGGGCCCCTATGCTAGACCCGCCGACCACTTTGACTCCTTTTTTCAGGGCGTAAAGGATCTCACGTGGGGAAACGGCTGTCTTCTGGTAGAATACGCCATCCACAAGGCCTATTATCCCAAACCCTTCGTCAGCAGCCCCTGCTACATCCCCCCTCCCAGCAGGCGGTCTATACTCGGCAAGGTCCAAAATTTTTTTGGCCTCCTCTGCCTCCAAACTAGGTCCTAAAAAAATAACGACTTTCATATACTTACACAACTGCCATTCTAAGACTTAATTTTTAATTTCTCAAGCGCCCTCTTCCCTATTCTATCTTTGTCAAGGGCGTAGACTTCTAAGCCTGGGACTATGACGCGCACAGCGGGAACGTTCACTTCCCTTCTCGTCAAGTCCACAACTATAACCTCACTCAAACCAACCTCTCTAAGCTTATTGATAATGTGCTTTATATCTTCCAAAACATCGTCACTGTCGAAGCCTTCAAGCTCACTCATTTTTGTCCTTTCGTCAGACTCTTCAAACCATTTCCTATTTAGCCGCTTCATACGCTCGTAGCCTATCCTCCTCGCAAAGACTGCCTTGTAGGTGTCTTCCCTAGTACCATGGATTGTTGTTAGTCTACTCTGTGCCGCCTCTGTCAACGCCCGAACCAGGGCAACCTCTGGCACGAGATGGGACCCGACGCCAAGCGAAAGGAGCGCCGGATCTCTCGTCACTTCATCATCTATTGCTACTGCTATTGTGGGTATCCCGATATCCGATGTTATATCTTTGACATAGACTTGCACAGAGGCATCCCTGAATTTTCTGAGAAGCTCCCCGGCCAAGTCACAATGCTCAACCTGAAGGTCTCTGCCCTTAATGACTCCTAATTCAAATAAAGACCATGCATCCCTTTCTATAACCTCTAATAGCCCGTGCAGAATGGCCTCCTCTATAACATTACCTGTTGCTAACCCATTAGTATTGGTCCTAAATAGCTGGTTTTCCCTACTGTAGGGATGGAACACCGCCTCTGCAGGGACGAAAATTTCTTCTCCGCTTGTGAGCGAATGTCCCTGAACCCATTCAAGGTTTTCATTGTGGGAATAACG
This sequence comes from Methanosuratincolales archaeon, assembly GCA_014361445.1. Classification (GTDB taxonomy): domain Archaea; phylum Thermoproteota; class Methanomethylicia; order Methanomethylicales; family Methanomethylicaceae; genus WYZ-LMO10. The sequence continues at coordinate 4,330 of JACIVQ010000020.1, forward strand.
CCTGAGCTTAGGCAAATTCAAAGTAAAAGGATCAAGAACACGATACGATTCACACAGCGCTTCATAACTGCCCCTTACTATCCCAAAATCCCTAGGCTCGCCTGAGAACCTCTCTATCCCCTCCATTATCGCTGATATCTTCGCCTCTTGGGGGGTGTGACCCTTGCCTGTGTACACCGTTATAGCCCCCTCAGCAGCTAAAGGGCGCATTGCAGTGAAGACTGGTATACCTATCCTGTCCAATCCGGTTATGTCGGCTACCCTTGTTATCCCTGCCTTGCTATAGACCTCTTCGAGCCACTCTAAAGTCTCATTAGGGGGTTTGGCTCGATGTGTCCCTTCTTTATAACGTTTTTTTACTGAGCGAAGTATCATGGAATCGCACCTTCACCAGTTTCATCCGCCCATTAGCAATTTTTTCAGTTACCGTTGATATCGAAATTGCCATAAAGACCGGTCCTGTCTGCCCACAATTTTTCGAGTGGCTGGTTAGATTATTTCTCCTCCTCTTCAAGATCCTTCATGCCCGAGACCATCACAGCCACGCCCACAGCGCCTATTAGGTTTGGCTTTTCTGGAACGATGACATCAACACTCAAAATCTCTGACATCGCCTTAACTAGCCCTTTTATGAGCGCTGTGGATCCAACTTGGACTATGGGATATCTGATGTCTATCTCCTGAAGTTGCTGTTCAAAGACCTGTTCCGCGACACTGTGGCACGCAGCCGCTGCGACGTCCTCAATCTTTGCCCCACTTGCAAGGCCAGCCACCAAATCCTGAAGCCCGAAAACTATACAATAAGCATTCATAGGAACTTTTGTATAATCCCCCTTCAATGCGAGATCCCCAAACTCCTCAAGAGATACGCCTAGCCTCTTTGCACTCGTCTCTATAAATCGGCCAGAAGCCCCTGCACAAACCCCTCCCACAGTGAAGCTGTCTGGTATGCTGTCGTAGAGTGTGACTGCCTTGTTATCCATTCCCCCTATGTCTATTACAGTCGCATCCCCCTTCTGCCTATTGCAGAGGTACAGTGCCCCCTTTGAGCATGTGGAGACCTCCTCCATCGCAAGCTTGGCCTTGTATGCCTCTTTAAGGATCATTCTGCCATACCCTGTGACCCCTATGGCCTCTAAACTTTCTAAACTCACTTTTGCCTCTTTGAGTGCCATATTGAGGGCCAGCTGTCCGCTCTCAAAAACACTCGTTGTCGGGATCCACCCTGAACCAATTATCTCATTATCTCTCATTATAACTGCCTTTGTAGTTGTGGACCCTGAGTCGATTCCAGCGGTCAATCCCTCTTGTTTAGTTCTGGCGAAGAGTGGCTTCTTTCCGATTATACTCACAAGGGCCTCCATCCTCAGTAGCAGAGCCCCCGCCTTTGTCCTCTCAGTAAAGGAGTACGTAACTACAGGGATTTTGGTCTTGCTCTGTATGTATCTCCTGATTATACTTCGAGTGAGTGCTCCTTCAGCGCATTTGAAGCACGTGGCTATGAATACACCGTCAGCCTCTACCATTCCCTCCACTATTGCTTTTGCTCTTGCCATCATTACCCTCAAGCCGGGACTTGCAACATGGAATCCAAGTTCGTCCTCAATCGACCTAATCTCAGAGAGATCAACCTCGGGGATAAAGATCTTTCCGCCAACGATCTCTGCAGCTTTCTCAATCTCTTTTTGTATGCCGCTGTATTCCGTTCCGCATGAGATCTGCGCGATCCTGACTCTTCTTGCCATCTTCATACCCGATCAAAGTGGTTTAAGCGGTCATTTATTTATTGCCTTCTATATGTGCGAAAATTGCTCAATTACTTCCTTCATCTGGGAAAGCCAAAGACCCTTGCTACTGAAGGACACCACACAAATTAATTTTTCTTTATAAAAAATGCTGCAAGAAAACTCATGGTTTTAACCATGAGATGAATTGCGGAAAAAAACTTAAATGCTTCAATTTTGAAGTTAAATTTGAGGACGTTCCGATGACCTATGAGGCTAATGGCTGAGGTATTCAGGGTATAGCCCATGCCTTAACGAGAGGCATGGGATGGGGGAGTAGTGACGCCCCCGAACCAGCAGATGTGGCCGGAACGCAACGCCGCAAAGGCAGGCTGAACGCTGGAACCTCGCACCATACGGTGTGCTCCCAGCAAAACGGGCCGGAGGGTGACCGATGAAGCCTAACCCGAAGGAAAAGCTGGAAGCTCCCGGCTTAAGCCGAGGAGAGGACGTCACTTGATGCGTATCTCTACAATGTCTTTATCCGCAAGCTCATGTTCGCCGCCAACACGTTCTCCATCATAATTCACAGATTTGCCCCAGACCCTCGCATATTTGAAGTTCTTATAAAGGTGGGAGTGCACGATCTTTGCTATGTCGAGCACATTCGTTCCTGTTGGCACAATGATGGGCTTCTCGGCTCTCTCACCGCTCGGCTCCTTTGTATAAATTCTCATTATTCCGAGCATTCTAAAGATGGCCTCTCCAAGGCTTGCTACTCCCTCCCCTGTGAGAGTGGAGATGCCAAGCGCCTCTCTCCCCGTAGTTTTCCTGAAATCCTCAACCGCATTTGGATAGAGGTCTACTTTATTTATAACGATCAGCGAAGGTTTGTAAACCCTTGTCTGCTCCAATGCGTCCTCAAAGTCCCTTAACCCAACATCGCCCCATACCCTGACCAATGCGTTACGAACACCGTTCTCCCTCAGCAACCTCTTAACATCCTCGATCCTACACCCCATCCTTCCCATACACATTATCTGTATACCCCCGCCGTTGGTTATTTCTATCTCTACCCTGTTCTTCCTCCTGTCTATGGTGATGCCCGCCTCTGTAAGTATCTTCATTATCTTCATAAACTGAGTAGGCGCATCTCCGCCGTCTAGGACTATCAGCAGACCGTCGGCGTTCCTTGCCAAGCTTAAAAGTTGCGCACCCCATGCCCCGCCTTCCATCCCTTCGTAGATCGCTGGCGTGTCCACCAACTGAAACTGTATATCTTCGAACTTCATCATGCCTGGAACGGGCTCTTTGGTCGTAAATTCATGGTCTGACACTTCTGTCTTAGCATTTGTGACACGCAGTAGTAGCGAGCTCTTACCAGAGCCCGTCATCCCCAGCATCACTATCTGGGCCGCGCCCTCTTTCTTTATCGCGAATCCGCTACCACCGCCCCCAACCTTCCTTCTCTTCTGCTCATCCAGTTCAGCCTTTAGCTGAGCCAGCCTCCTCCGCAGGTACCCCCTCATCTTCTCGTTTCCTTTATGTTCCGGTATTGATGAGATAAACTCTTGGAGGTACTTTATCTTTTCCGGGAGAGTCCTTGCCTCAATGTACCTCCTCTCTGCTGCCTTTGCCTGGGGTGGGAGGTTTGCCGGCATAACTATCCAAAAATAAGCTTAAAAAACAAAATATTAACTATTTGCTTTCCAATGATTTCTTTTCTTTCTTTATCACTCCTACCATTCTGGCAATCCTCACAACCCTGTCCGCGAGCTTGGCCGCATTCTCATCAAATAGGTATACATTTGGCTCTATGCCGAATCCCCCTTCGTCCACGATGGCATCGAACCATCTTTCCCCCCTCTTTGCCAATTCTTCTATGAACTTTATGAGCTCGTCCTCTCCTTCCTTGTATAGCGGGTCTCTTTTTAGAGAAAAGTACTTGAGGTTTAATTTGTTCAATACCGTCAAAACATCTGCATCATACTTTATGTTGATTGCGGACCTAATGCTTGGGTTTACTCTCATGACTGCAAGTAGAATTTTTCCCAGGTGACCGGAGACTCCGAACTCAGGATCCATCAAAGCCTTCGCTTTTCCCCTGAACCGCACTATCCTTCCTGGCACTCCCGCCACGTCAGATATGGTCTTTGCATCTTTTAAAGCCATCACAATATTGGAAAAAACCTCGGGCAGCAGGAGGGGGAAGTCTGGACAGGATTCGATGGCATCTACAGCCAACCTCACCTCACTCAGGATCCTGCGCCTCAATTCCGGCACGTCTGCCAAAGTCATATGCAGCTGCATGCAAATGGCGCATCTCTCATCTTCAAGCTCATGAACCTTTATTTTGTGAGCATGGCAGATCGTTCCGCCCCTCCTAAGACTCAGGCATATCTTGCAGACGTGGCTTATCAGGTCCGTATATGTCAATCTCTTCATATTGATCTCTGAAGTGATGCTCTTAGCAAGAGCTGAAAGCTCCTCCACTTGGAAGGGGGGCAGGATTACATCCTTCTCATCCTGAGCCAAATATCCGCTGACAGCTGCCTGTGTTACGCCTAGCTTTCTGGCTATCCGGGTTTGCGTCCACCCGTAGGTCTCTGATAGCTCTTTTGCTATTAGAACTCTAAGCGCTGGTAGCAGAACTCTAACAGTAATCTCGCAAGGCGGGTTCAAAGCTCGCCCTCCAATATAAAGTAATTATTATAACCTTTATATTGCATACTTATAAAAGTGATTAAAGATCTATTATAGTTTGTGGTGGTTCTCTTGAAATCTAAAATACCATCTGTCTTAACAATAGCGGGCTCTGATTCCGGTGGTGGGGCTGGGATAGAGGCAGACCTTAAGACTTTTGCTTCGATAGGGGTCCATGGTCTTGTTGCCCTCACGGCGGTCACGGCACAGAATACCACCGGGGTCATTGGCGTTCATGAAATTCCTCCTGAAATGGTGCGCCTTCAGATAGAGGCTGTAGTAAACGACATCGGCGTTGATTTTGCAAAGACTGGAATGTTGTCATCTTCTGCTATAATAAAAGAGGTAGCAGAGTCGATCAAAAGGTTTGGTTTGAAGGTTGTTGTCGATCCTGTGATGGTTGCAAAATCTGGAGCACCCTTGCTAAGGAGCGAGGCCGTTCACTCACTGAAGGAGGAGCTCATCCCTTTGGCCGAGGTCGTCACCCCCAACTTAGATGAGGCTGAGGTGCTTACCGGAATGAAAATCCATACTGTCGAGGATTCTATAAGCGCCGGAAAGCAAATTCTAAATCTTGGGCCCAGAGCAGTGGTTGTGAAGGGTGGACACCTTAAAGGGGATGCTGTAGACGTACTATGTCTGAACGACGGCTCGGTCAAGGAATTTCGTTCCCCAAGGGTGGATTCTCTGACAACCCATGGCACCGGTTGCACGTTCTCTTCCGCAATAGCCGCCTACTTAGCACTCGGTCTTTCTGTTGAGGACGCGGTTAAAGAGGCAAAGAACTTTGTTCTGAACGCGATTCTTTATGGGCTCAAAATAGGTAAGGGTGTTGGTCCAGTTGAGCCAATAAGCAACCTGAAAATCGATGCTGAGCGTTATCGCGTACTAGTTAGAATGCAAGATGCATTAAGTATACTGGAGTCATCAGAATCACTCACCCAATTGGTTCCGGAGTGTCAGATAAACCTTGTAATGGCATTACCTTATCCATATGCTAGAAATGCCGAGGCTGTCTGTGGTGTGCCAGGGAGGATCACTAATGTTGGTGGAAGGTTGAGGGCTTCTTCGTGTCCTACCTTTGGCGCGTCAAAGCATGTCGCCAGTGTTGTGATTACTCTAATGCAATACGATCCAACCATGAGATCAGCAATGAACATTCGCTATTCGGAAGACATAATATCCGCATGTAAAAAGTTGGGATGGACTGTCGGCTACTACGACAGGACCAAGGAACCTCCGGAAGTTAAAGAAAAAGAAGGTGCCACAATACCGTGGGGTGTAAAAGAAGCCATAAAATCCGCGGGGCGCGTTCCTGATGTAATATACCACACTGGGGATCTAGGAAAGGAGCCGATGGTGATACTCATTGGCAAGGATCCTGTGGAAGTAGTCATGCGTGCTTTGAAATTGTCAAAGTCACTCTACTCTAACTAAGCTCTCCAAGTTGGAGATCTGAGCGGTAATCTGATCAAAAATTCCGTCCCTGGCCTCCTCCAAGAACGATGTCATCTTGAATATTGGAACGATTAGCACTCTTTCATATTCAACTATGCCCTCATCGTAAAGAGTTACTATAATAGGTATGAGGATCACACGCTTCCAATTGCTTATATTGAGAGATCTAAACTCCTGTATCTTGCCCAAGAATTCTAAACTCCTTCTCAAATGCTTCGAGGCGGAGGCTCTAAGGGCCGAGGACTTTCCAGGTCTGAGATCCCAGCGCTTGCAATCGACCAATATTATTCTCGGATTCTCTAGGGCTATGACATCTATCTCGTATCTCTTTCTTCTTGAAGAGAATCTGAAATTTCTGAAAGTTAAAAACCCTGCTTCTCTCATTATATCTGACGTAAGCTCCTCAAAATCTTTCCACCCAGCCCTTCTCAGGATCTCCTCCAATGGTTCGCCCCGCTTCAGCCTTAACTCCAAGTCCCTTAAGGAGATCGTTGTGTGGCACCTCTACCAAAGAGAATATCGGGTGGTATTCTTGCTATCGGTGGGGTAGTAAGTTTATGTGCGTTCTCCACAACCCTTCCCAGGACTCTCTCAACTTTTTGCCTCTTTTCCTCACCAAACAATTCAACTATTTTACTCAGACCGTATCCAAGATCCAAATGGTAGTAAAGTACGGCGTCTATTTCATCATAATCCATCCCCAACTCCTCTTTTATGGAATGTCCTGGCCATAGTCTTGGGCTGCTCACTTTTTCTACAATCTCCTCAGGTATGCCTAGGTGCCTTGCTAGGACCTTCACTTGAGTCTTGTATAGTCCTCCAATGGGGAGTATGTCAACGCCGCCATCGCCGTACTTTGTAAAATAACCTATGGCGAGCTCGCTCCTGTCACCACTTCCAACGACAATCCTCTTCTCGAGATTTGCGAAGTAGTAAAGTATCGCCATTCTAATCCTAGCCTTTAGATTTCCCTCTGCCACCATTTCACCAAATCTTCCAACCTGCTTCAAAAAGCTCTCAACTATCTCTGTTATATCAATGGTCTTATACTTCAAACCAAAGATCTCTGCAACCTTCATTGCATCTTGAAGATCGACCAAGGGTGTCGAAGTTGCCTCGGGCATTATTAGCGCCAGTACTTTGTCCCTTCCCAAAGCTTTTACCAAAAGTCCTGCGATCGTGGACGAATCCAGACCCCCGCTCAGCCCAAAGACCGCTCCTCGATCTCTGATCCGTTCCCTTAAAAACTCGATTATACAATTCTCAGCCCCTCTTGCGTCAAGTTGTTTTAATGCCTCAACCCTCATATCTTTCCCGTCCCTGATCTATCTCGCATCGTATAAAAGCTTAAATTTCGCACACCATCAATATGGTAACAGGCTGATGTATTTATGGTCCACAAAGATCAGTTGATGGGTGCAGGCATACTGACCGTCTCAATAGCCCTGATAATCATTTACCTCTATTGGCTCTTCTTCTCCCCGTACAGCTGGTGGGCGATAGTGATTCCTGTACTTGTGGGAGTTCTAGCGGTACTTGGCATTGCTGGGTGGATCGGATACACTATGGCTACGACCCCTCCACCTAAGCCCCTTGACGAGTTGCCCGAGTTCAAAGAACCTATAAAGAAGGACTCTGCTGAAGGCGGCGTCTCAGACAAAAATAAGCAGACTGAAATTGATGATAAAAGCTAAGCCACAGATAATCCACAGGCTAATATTCTCCCTGCCCCCTAATAATTGGCGGTGAAAAAAGTGAAGGTCTCATACCCGCTCATTTTGATAAATTACAAGACCTATTTGGAATCCCTCGGGGACCGAGGGATCCTCCTGGCGAAGGTCGCCGAAAGGATTTCAACAGAGTACGGAATATGCATAGCAGTGGCGCCACAATTTCTTGATATTAAAAAGATAACCGCCGAAGTTTCAATTCCTGTCTTCTCGCAACATTTAGACCCTGAACCTCCCGGGTCCCACACCGGGCACGTCACTCCTGAATCTGTTAAGGAGGCAGGCGCATGCGGCACACTGCTCAACCACTCAGAACGCCGCCTTAGGGCTGATACCATTGAGGATTCTATAACAAGAAGCAAAGAGTTGGGTCTTCTAACATGTGTATGCGCCAACACATCCCGAGTAGCTATGGCATTGTCTGTCCTCAATCCTGACATGGTCGCTATTGAGCCCCCGGAGCTCATAGGGAGCGGCATATCGGTATCCAAAGCCAAACCAGAAGTCATAAAATCTGCAGTGGAGATGATAAAGTCTGTGAACCCTGCTGTCCATGTGCTTTGCGGGGCCGGGATTACCGACGGAACGGATGTTTTGAGAGCTATGGAACTCGGGTCTGAGGGGGTCTTGGTCGCATCAGGGGTGGTAAAAGCCAAAGATCCGGAAAAGATCCTGAGAGATTTTGCCTCCACCATCACTCGATAATTTTTGTACATATATATACAACAACGCTTAAATATAGTTATTTATAACCTATTCAGCTCACTGGTGATGCTATGTCTACTGAAAAGAGCAGTATACGTGTAGATCTCTCATTGGACGAGATCCCAAAGTATTGGTACAATATACTTCCAGATTTGCCCGAGCCTATGCCGCCCCCCCTCGACCCCTCGACAAAAAAACCCATCAGCCCCGAAGCATTATTCGCGATCTTTCCCAAATCCCTAGTGATGCAGGAGGTTTCAACAGAACGCTTTGTACAAATACCAGATGAAGTAAGGGAGATCTATGCTCGACTAGGAAGACCCACCCCCCTAATAAGGGCAAGTAGGCTTGAGGAGCATCTTAAGACTCCCGCCGAGATATACTATAAGTACGAAGGTGTTTCCCCTGCCGGCAGTCACAAGGGGAATACTGCAGTAGCCCAAGCCTATTACAACATGAAGGAGGGTGTGGAGCGGCTAGTTACGGAGACCGGAGCAGGTCAGTGGGGTACCGCGCTAGCGCTGGCAACGGCTTTCTTCGACCTAAAATGCAGGGTCTTCATGACGAGAGCTTCTTACAACCAGAAACCCTACCGGCGTATCATGATGGAGCTATATGGGGCTGAGGTATTCCCCTCTCCGAGCAGCATGACAGAGTTTGGGCGGAGGATCCTCGAGGAACGACCCGACCATCCTGGGAGCCTGGGCGTTGCAATAAGCGAGGCTATAGAGACCGTAATCAAAGATCCAAAATCAAAATATTCCTTGGGCTCGGTTTTGAACCACGTCTTGATGCACCAGACGGTCATAGGTCAGGAAGCAAAAATACAGATGAGAATGATTGACCGAACTCCTGATTATGTAATTGGCTGCGTGGGAGGGGGCAGCAACTACGCTGGTTTGGCCTATCCCTTCATTCAGGATAAACTCAATGGAAAACTCGCGGCTGAGTTCATCGCTGTTGAACCCACCGCAGTACCCTCTTTCACAAGGGGAGTTTATGCCTACGACTTTGGTGACACCGCTGGTCTAACGCCCTTACTCCCAATGTACACAGTGGGACATAATTTCGTGACACCCCCAATCCACGCTGGAGGACTTAGGTACCATGGCAAGGCACCTTCCATGAGCATATTAGTCAAAAACTCGATCATTAAGCCGGTGGCTGCAACTCAGAGAGACGTATTCGAGGCTGGCAAGACTTTTTCAAGGTGCGAGGGAATTGTACCTGCTCCAGAGAGTGCTCATGCAGTTTATATGGCTATGGAAATCGCAAAAATGTGCAAAGAGAAGAACGAGAAAAAGGTCATACTCTTTAACCTGAGTGGGCATGGCCTCCTAGACCTTGGAGGATACGGAGAATACCTTTCTGGGGCGTTGCCTGAGAACTGCGAACCAAAAAGTTTTGCGTTTGAAGATCTGCCCATGAGGATATAATCCACCTGATTTTTAAAGGATTGTTACCATGAAACCTAAAACTTTCCTTTTTTCTATACCTCCTACCAAAAAAGCCGTTCAATGAAAATTGGAAGCCTTCTTTTCCTATTACTGTAATTCTAATGCGACTAACTGAGACTCACTTTTGTGACCGTTGGTATTGTCAGAAGTTTGGAAACTACTTCACCTGGGATCTGCCTCTCGGTTATTATCAGCAGCTTAGGGTCTGGGTTGAGATCTGGATCTTCTGCCAAAATCTGCCTGATACTCACACCTGCCTCCGCTATGTAGGTTGTTGCCTTTGCAATCACCCCGACTGCATCTGGGCGAGCCCTAATCTCAACAACGCTGTAACCCAACTCCGGCGCCACATCCTTCAAAAAACTGCCCGCAGGTCTTAACCCTGTAAAGATCCTCTTCATCCTAACGTCGCCTAATATGTCCTTTACCGCCTCCCTGACGACCCTCCTGTCAACATTAACTGCTTTGGCTATGCTTGTGTCTGCTATCTCAACGCTGCCACATACGACTTTCCCCTTATCATTTATGCCGAACCCTAATTCAACCATAAGCTTTGCGACCTTGAGCTTCGCAGGTGCCCCAGAGAAGAACTGTTCTATCTCTTTCCACATGTAAACTACCTGTACAATTATATGCAAAAAGGTTTATATATGGTTATTCTAAACGCATTTTTCCGATTTTTGCACTCTGCGACTAAAGTCAGGAGTCTTTTCTGAGTTTACTGATAACTCTTTCTAGCCCTCTCATTCGCACCTCCACTAGAACATATTTGCCCTCTTTTGGTCACCAGGAATAACATACATTGGAAGGAGATATTGCCTCACATACCCTTCCGTTATGGTTTTTCGAGCCTACATATAGTCGCCAAATTCGAAATTGAGAATCAATGTGTGGTTAAAACCGCAGGCTTTCTTGTCAAGTTTTTAGGCAATCTCTACTGTGACAATGGTCGTTAGCCTGCTGGGATCTACTTTTGATCTCCGTTCACTCCGATGATAATGGTTCCAATATTTGGGTCATCTTGAGGGGCTCCTAACCTCTTTTTCAAATACAGATCTGCAGGGGGGGAGGGGCTCCCTACGACTGTGCCCTGCCCCTCCAACTCAGGTATTCGGAGGGGGAGCATTATTATGCTAATCTTTTCCCTATTCTCTTTCATCAAGCGCATCTTCTCTTTGTAGAATACGAGATTTCCTACGACGATATTCCCCTCCTTTTTGAGCCTTTCAAGCTCAACTTCGTCGTATATGTCCTCACCAATAGTCTCCCCATCACAAATTATCTTTACGAGTGATGTCTTTGGCCATCTCAAGCTTGAATTGGTTATACAAGCATAAACCGCTCTCCTACCAAGAGCCTCTCTTACCCCTAAATTTATGCCCTTACACAGTCCCATAAGGACCTTTCCTTCTGCCTCCCTCTCGAGTCTCTCGACCTCAGCTACGTCCTCTTTACTCAACAGTGCTACCTTCACAATACCCTTTAATTTCATCAATTTTTCAAGAAAATTATCTTCTGACATATCTCTTCACAACCCTTGGCGCCTTCACATTGGCTACCACTTCGGGAAAATCTTCTAGTTTGCTATTGGGCATATACATGGCATTCACATATTCCTCCTCGAAGATCGGCTCTGCTGCCAACTCGACATACTTAATCGCTTTTGCAACATCCTCTGCCTCTTTCCTGATCTCCGTCGATTTGAGGCACATCCTAGCACCGGACCCAGCAGTGTTACCCAAAAATGATACCTTAGATATTGGCAGTTCTGGTATCATCCCTATTATTCTGGCATTTTCTGGATCTATGTAATTCCCAAACGCGCCTGCTATTATTATCTCCGAAAGTTCCTCTCTCTTGAAACCGCTCTTTCTCATAAGCGTCATGTATCCTGCGTACATCGCGGCCTTAGCCTTCTGAACCTCTCTGATATCCTCCTGAGTTATCACAATATCCTCCTTTCCTGAGGCGGTGTCCTCCTTAAACACTAGAACAAACTCTCTCCCATCTGCACCATCCCTCACCCTCCTGTGGCCCTGAAGCACAATCTTTCCTGACATGTCTACTACTCCGGTCCTTAGCATCTCAGCCACTGCATCTATTATTCCGGACCCGCAGATGCCCCTGGCTCTTTCACCATCTATGGTGGTGTATTCCACTTCAAAATCCTCTTTTATCTTGACCTTCTCTACGGCTCCGGTGGCCGCCCTCATTCCACATTTGATGTGCGCCCCCTCAAATGCTGGACCAGATGCAGTGGAGCATGACCAAAGCCCGTCCTTGCATCCCAATATAACCTCCGTATTTGTCCCAACATCCATGAGCAGCGTCAACTTCTCCCTATCATGTATCCTCGATGCCAAAATGTCTGCTATCGCATCGGCCCCGACAAACCCCGCAACGTTTGGCAACATGTGAACATTCCCCGCAGGGTTTATCTTAACACCCAGGTCTCTGGCTTTAAGGTTGTACGCCCTTCCAACAACCGGCGGGTAAGGTGAAAACCCGAGTGATTTGACGTGGAGCCCTAGGAAGAGGTGGTGCATCGCGGTATTTCCCACAGCAACAAGCTCGTAGAGGTCCTCCTCCTTGATACCCGTTTCCTTTAAACCTCTTTCTATAAGGGAATTTATCCCATCAATTATCGCCTTCTGAGCTTCCTTGAGGTTCTCATCAGACTGGGAGGCGTAGCCTATTCTAGAGATGACGTCTTCTCCATATCTTATCTGTGGGTTCATCATACCATCTGCGAATATGATCCCACCATCCATCAAGTCCACTATAAAGACTGCTAACTTTGTTGTGCCTATATCCACTGCGACTCCGTATAGCTCCTTGGTCCTATCCCCGGGCTGTACATTCACAACCTCACGGTTATCCAGCATCGTAAAAGTGACCTTCCACCCGCCCTCCCTGAGGATCTTTGGCATCCCTCTCACGATCTCGTAATCTATTAGAACTGAGTCAAACCCCATACTGGCTAGTACTTTTGCGATCCTGAGGTCGTCTCCCTTGGGATCTTGAAGTGATGGTGGCATAACCTCCGCGTAGACTTTCTTTACGTTCGGGTTTAGCCTAACTGGTGGCTCCTTGCCCATTATAACTAGCCTCTGCCTCCCAACCCTGCTCTGGTCGGGTACCTGCACCACAATGTCGTCCTGGACGATTAACTGGCAAGCCAAACGATACCCTTTTTTAATCTTTTCCTCGCTAACCCTTCTTTTCTCTTGTTCTGTTGGTGGTGGCACTTTGCCTTCCAGAACTTCTACCAAACACTTGCCACAGAACCCTTTCCCACCGCAGATATTCGCTAAGTCAACACCAGCCCTCAACGCCGCAAACATGACCGTGGATCCCGCGGGAACTGAAACTCTTTTCCCCTCAGGCAAAAATCTCACTTCAAACTCCATGCTCTCCCCCACCCAGCCTGTTTATAACATCTCTTGGCTCACCATCCATTATAACCTTCCCATCCCTGATCAAAACACACCTGTCGGCCACCTCTTCCACGAATTCCAACTGGTGGCTTACAAGAATTATGGCTGGCTTGAACCAGACCTTTATCTTTTTGAGGAGGTTCGCAACCTTTCTCAAGGTCAAAGGGTCTAAATCTCCAAATGGTTCGTCCAAAATTAGGACTTTTGGATTTGACACCAAAGAGAGCGCTAGGGCTACCCTGATCTTTTCCCCTCCAGAGAGTTGATGGGTCTTTTTCATTAGGATCTCATCATTCATCCCAAACCATCCAAGGATCTTCACCGCCAGCTCCCTTGCCTTCTCAGGATCTTTTTCTTTGAAGATCTCCTTTAAGAGGCTCTTATCCAGGCCTGCCTCCTTGAGTTTGATCTCCATCTCCCCCTCTGGCAATTCTGCAAGCCTGCTAAGAACGTCCACCACCGAGTCACTGATCCCCTTCTTCTCCGCCCTGCGAACTGCCTCTTCGAGAGATCTGTAATCCTTTATCCCGAGGCGCGCTGCAAAAAGCTCAAGAACGCTCGCCCAGTAGGGAAGATCGAACTCTTGGTGCAATATGCCTATCCTTCGCCTTGCCTTAAGACTCTTCCTCCCGAACTTGCCGAGCGGGACCCATTCCCCCCTATAGAGGATCTTAACCTCTCCCGCATCAGGCAACTCTAAACCTGCCAACATCCTCATTATTACCGTTTTACCGGCGCCGGAGGGTCCCACAATTCCTGTAATCTCCCCAGACCTGAAATTCAACGTGGTTTCCATCAACTCAAAAACTTTCCCATATGGGACCAGTTTATACACCTTACTCGTTCTTTCAATCCTGAGTACATCCTCTCCGGGGATCCTCGTCTTAGCGAGGGGCTCCTCGAGCCTTGATAGAAAGCTTTCCACAACTCTTCCTGTCTCTCCTTCCATCAAAACTCTCCCCCTCTCGAGAAGTATGGTTCTGTCTGCCAGGGACTCATGGATGGATGGATTGTGCGAGACGAAGAGAATACTCATTCCATACTCATCCCTTACCCTCTTCAAAGCATCAACCAATGCTGCCCTGCTCTGGAAATCTGTCATAGTGCCTGGCTCGTCCAGGAGCAGAAGTTTAGGTTTTCTTGCTATCTGTCTAGCAACGATCAACCTTTGCTTCTCACCACCACTTAGAACTCCGGACCAAAGATCCGCCCTACTATCCAGTCCTACAGCCTTCAAGATCTCCATTGCTTTTGCCCTGTACTCTTCGTACTCCCCTTCGTCCTGGGGCACTATCTCGTCCCCCACATCGTGATATACAAGCGCCCTCACCACATTGTCTACAGCCGAGTCTGGCCACAGTCCAAACGTCCTCTGGAGCTGTATCGCTGTCCTCCTTTGGAGCTCCAAGAATGACTCTTTCGGAGAGTCTGCATTAACTTCAAGGTCCTCAAAGACTATCCTACCACTGTCGAACCCCTCAACCCCCCTCAAAATTCTCAATAACGTAGTTTTACCGGCTCCGCTCTCTCCCAAAATTCCCACGATCTCACTCCTGTCGATTTTGAAAGAGACAGAATCGAGCACCTTAAACCCAGAAAAACTTTTGCTAACACTATCACACAGTAGCAACATTGTCATCACCAGAATGGAGGTTTACCCGAACTATCATATCTCAAAACTATCTGTTCTATAAATCATTTCATCACCAAATGTCTCAAGAGAAGTAAGACTCGGGCAGTATTCTCACAAGTATATAATTCCTCATCAGAGATTTTGTTATTCGAGAAACCTCTCCGAGCCTCCTTCCGTCAACCACTACCGAGGCAACTTTATCCTTGTAATCATCATATGGCAACTTTATCCTCAGGCCATCAACCTTTAAAGTCACCGGATTTGGAGATAGGGCGTCCAAAACCTCCGGCACCTGCCTCTCTACCTCAGTCTTCACCAACGCCGGCTCTATAATTAAAGGGTCCAGATCCATCTCCTTTCTCCTCTCCTCGATCAATTTACCTGCAATTTCCGATACCTTCCTTAATCGCTCTATCATATCTAGTGTCCTCGCCCTCTCCGGATACCTGCCTATGCCCCCCACGTAACCGCTCGCCCCTTCAATCTCCAACTCGGGAGGCCCTCCCGTAACTATTACCGGGACAGAGAGGTCCTTGAAGAGCTCTGACTTGAACTTTTTCAAACAATGTTCAAAGTTTCCAAGTGTAAAAACCGCCAGGTCGTGCTCCTCTATGAGCTGCCTCTCCTGTATAGACGTATGGACTATCTTCTGCCCCACTCCCCTGGCCAGCCCTATTATGTTCGTCTTGGCACCGTGCCTCCTTAAGTTCTCAGCTATATCGCAAGCTGGATGCGGAAGGTGGTGCCTAGAGAGCGTAGGTGCCACAACTGCAACCTCAGTCCCTATGAGCGGGGCATCTCTAAGTTTACCATTCACCTCGGTTACGAGTTCTTGCAGTCTCGCCGCCTCTTCCTCTGGGATTGCCAAATTCATTATCAGGTCTAGCCCGATCACAGTTTTTTGAATCACGAACCCTCCAACATCGTCTATAAACTCAAGTAGGATCTCATGCTTATACATACCGCCTTCGAAGATGAAGTATTTCAACATTATGTGTCCACCGCCAGGTCGGTCGCCATTCTCTTCCAATCCTCTGGGATTGGGTCCTCTGCAGCCATTACCATCAGGAGATCCCCTTCCCTTACCGCATACCTAACTCTCAACCCCTCAGGTATCACTCTATTCACGAGTTCGTTTACTTTTTCCGATACGCTAACCCTTTCCTTCCTTATTTTGAGTTCCCTCAAACTGTCCGGATCTGCCCCCTTCACCACAATCTCCGTCCTTCCAGACTGCTCTACCTTGTCTCTTCCATAAGTGCTCCACAAAGTCTTAAGGGCATCTCCTAAGTCAATTTCATCCTCTAAGACGATCCTCACATTTCCAGACCTTTGTTCTATCTTTGCAAGTTCTCCCAACTTATTCTTGCTCTCACGCTCCTTATACCTGACTTTAATTACAAACAGCGGAAGCTCTGGCTTTATAAGAACCACGATCCCTACCACACTGCTCCCAAGCGCTAGATCCTCTACATTCCTTTCAATAATGTGTCTGTACATCTCTCCTCCTTTGCTATCCGAAGAGACGACAACTATCTTCAATCAAAATTCCTCCGTTCCTCCTCTTCCATTAGGAAAAGGTTCTTGTTCTTGATTCTAGCCACCCTGCTCCTCCTCTATTATTTTTTTAAGCCTTAACACGTCCAACTTCTTTGGTTCTCTCTCCTTAACCTCCAACATTTCCTTTGTATCAAGCGCTTTGGATACATTCTTCAAAACCTTCCTCTCAGCCCCCAGCATGAAATATCCTGGTCTCGGTCCCCCACCCCTCTTCGCCCTGCATATTCTCTCGTCTCCTATCCTGTACCCTCTCACCTTGAAGAATATCCTATTGGGATCCATCTCCCTCAGTGAACTCATTACCCTCTCTAACTCCGCCTCTTCCCCCTCTATTAGCAGTCCGTAGCAGGTCTCTTTGTAATTAACTCCGCCCAATGACTCAACCTTCTCCATGAGCATGGAAGGCGTCAAATTTGAGTCTGGCGAAAGCACTACCACAAAAGTCTTTATCACTTGCCACCCTCCATTATGTAGACTCTTTTTCCCTCCCTCAGGTCTGTCAACACGCCTATGTTTTCCAGAACTATGCCCACAAGGTTGGTCCCGTCAAAGCTTTCTGCTGTGGGACCGAACTTATCGCTCTCCGTTAACCTGATTCCGATCATTCCAGCGAACTTTTTGACAGAGTTTGTGACTCCAATCTCTCCGGAACTTACTTTTCCTTTGGGCGTATTCTCAGGCATTACAGACCTTCCCAAACTTGCGTCGCCTTTGAATAATATGACATCTTTTGTTGAGAAGAATACATCGAGTCGCCCAACACGTCTGAGATCCAATCCAGTCACCCTTCGGAAGTATCTCACCGAATTTGGTGCGACTTTCTCATCTAATCGAACCCTTAGGATCTGATCTTCCGGAAGCCCCACACACTTCACCTGCCCCTCCTTGTAGATCTCCAATGTTGTGGCGGGATATTGCTCAACCACGATCCCATCGTCCCCCACAAATCCCTCCCGAATATGCTTGATTCCATGTCTGTCCAACACTTCAGTAACTTCCCATTGTCTCTTCCCGAGCAAGTCAAGCCTATCTGGGTTAAGGACAATGTCAATCAAGTCTCCTCTTAAGGCAACGTCCGCAAGTTCAATACCTCTGACAACGTGCCCCACTATGGTGTGGTCTTTCGAAATCCCTGCCTTCTGAAGATATATGTACACTGATCCCGCATTGTTTCCCGAGCTCCTGACAGAAATAACTCCTCTCTCTCTAACACCCACACCCTCACTTTTTATTGAGATAAGTTTGATCTTATCATGTGCGATAAACCTACTCGTCTTTCTTTCGACAGCAAAACCTTCGCTGAGCGTATTATATACGTGTTCTACACAAACAGGAGACTGAGGATCTAACACTATCTCCATCTTCGTAAAAATTTCGTCACCCTCGCTCAATTTATAATCTCTCTGGACACGCATCAAGGATCTGGGATCAAGCTTTTTCTCTAGTATTGGGGTTATCTTAATGATCTTGTCTCCTATCTTTAAAGTATCGAGTAGATGTCTGCCATAAACTACGCGCCCCAAAACACTGCAACCTTTTGGTGGGAAATAAAGGGCACTATGAGTTCTCTTACCGAAGACAAGGTGTGAATTCTCGTTGCTGGAACCGGATAGACTAACCGTAATTTCATATTTTCTTAACTCCACTTCTTCTTTGGAAGGCAGAAAATCTGT
>JACIVQ010000021.1 GCA_014361445.1 Methanosuratincolales archaeon
AGGATTAGTAGAAGGTTAATCAGAAAATTCATCACAAGATCAGGCAACCTACAATGCGTGTAAGGTCAGATGTGACGCCCTCTCCACGGCTTAAGTCGGGAGCCTCTAGCTTTTTCTCCAGTTTAGGTTTCATCGGTCACCCTCCAGCCCGTCTTGCTGGGAGCAGACCATACGGGAGGTTCCAGCGTTCGCTCGAGGCTTTGTGCCTTCAGCCACATCTGCCAGTTCAGGGGGGCGTCACGACTCCCCCATCCCATGCCTCCCGTTAAGGCACGGGCTATTAGCCTACCGCTCAGGGCGTGATGCCCGTCATCGGGAACATCCCAGAATCATCCTCTCAACATAGACATTTAAGCATTGTCCATCATCCCAGAGCTGAAGCTCTAAGTTTTCTGGGCGCCCGCCTTATAAGTTAAAGCCTCCTGTCTGTTGACTGATAATGACAGAATTTTTACCAGAAATTTGGCGAGAAAGCCCACCTGCTTCAGCTGTGGGAGTGTCAAAAATAATGTGCCTTCATGCTCTAACGCGTCAAAGCCTTAATTCGCTGGGTCAGAGGGAAAAGCATGTCTCAAGGTCAAATCTCGAATTAAGGCGTCTAAGCGCATTGCACTCGCAGTTCCACTTGGTTAAGGTCAATCCCTTGAAAAGGCCCCTAGGTTCCCCTCCATGGACTCGAGTATACCCCTCATTCTGCCGTAGAGGAGATAGATAACAAACACTGTGAAGACCAAGATTATTATGAAGATCGTGGCGCTAGCTATGCCTGCCTCCAGGTAGTTTGACAAAATGCCACGTAGTATGGACGTGGCGTTAAGCAAGAAAACAGCCCCCAAAAATAGGAACATTAGCAGGTAGAACGAGTTCTTGAGCAGACTCCCAACACTCTTACTTGCCCTGAATGACCCCAAGTACCACATAATGAGGCACTCTATGTCCCTTCTACTGACCAAGACCATGGTGAATGAAAATGCCAGAAGTGCTGAAATGACCGCGATCTCCAGGAACGGCGCCAGATCTGAGTTTATGATCATGACATTCTGGAGTATTATGGAACCAAGTGTGAGTACCGCGACCATAGATGCGAGCTTCTTGCCCAGACTCAACAGTATAGGCTGGCACTCCTTCGAAACCACGATTTTTTCAAGTAGGACCCCTACATTCCCCGTCAAACTCTCCATAAAATCCCGAACTGCATTGGGCACAAGCGAAGCCGCCCTTTCGACGATTTTCTCGTCCTTTTCAACGAGCCTGGATGCAAGGCTTACCGATATCAACACAACAAAAGCGGAGGAGATAAAGATGTTCTGATCCACGAGTCCTGCCTTGTAAGCCTCCCTCCCCACGATCAGTGCAAGTTCACTTATTGGGACCATATACAACCCAATCCTGAAGGCTTCCTTCATACCCAATCCTATCCAACTCGCGAGGGTTATCGATACCACCTTTACGATTATTATGAAAGCCGCCAGACCCAAACCAATCAGTACTACGGACGGGCTCTCTATGTAAGGCATGGACAGCCCTATCGATATGAAGAATATTATTGCGAAGAGGTCTCTGAGCGAGGTTAGCCTCTCCATGGCGAGTGGCGGCATCTCCTTCTCAATCCTAGATATTATTGTGCCTGCCAGAAAGGAACCTAGTGCGAATGAGAGGCCCATGTAACCCCCTATTAGTCCGTAACCGAGTGCGACAGCAAGAATTATCAGGAGGAAAGTCTCCATGTCGCCGTGCCTTATCACATACCTTATGACCTTTGGCAAGATCTGCAATCCGAAGACGAGCATCACGAGCACGATTGCTATAGTGTTCCCGACTATGGAAAAAGCCTCACCTATCATAAACCTGCCCAGTGTGGCAAGCGCTGGTATCAGTGAGATCCCGACCATCGCTATAACGTCTTCCCCTATCCCAAGGCCAACGATGAGGGTGAAGAGGGGACTCTTGGTCATGCCCTTCCCCTCCAGCAGTTTGAAGGCTATCATAGTGCTGGAGTTTACTGCTATTAGGATGATGACGAATGTGAAGACCATAGGCATACCAACGACTACGCCAAAGGCAGACGAAAGGAAAACGATGAACATCAATTCAAGAGACGAGATTAGTAACATCCGTGGTCCTTGGCTCCTCAGAAACTCAGACCTAACGCTGAGTCCTATCTCAAATGACATCAGGGCTATCCCGATTTCGCTCAAGAATTCCACTGAGGGTGAGTCCGGGTTGACTATTCCAAGGATCGGTCCAACGACCAGCCCCGCAATGATGTAGGCTGCCACCGGGGCGATCTTAAACCTTCTGAGGATCAACGCGCTGATGGAAGCCAAAAAGATTATGGCTGCGAAACTTGAGAGCTCGTCCATACTATCGGCTTTTGACTTTGAATTAAATAAATCATTTGGAACTTAATAAAAAATAGAGAAGAGGAAAGGGTGTGAACTTTGGTACGTGTTAAGTAATTGAATCCGCTTAAAAAAGAGTAAGAAGTCCAATTTAGCAAAAAAGTATAAACTCAATCAAAATCGCTAGATCCTCAAAGTATGTCTATCTTTGGCTTCACTTCGACACCAATGAGCTCACCCAGGTTAGACGCCAACTTGGAAAGGAGCTCCTCCTCGGTCAGGGAGAATATGTTCAGCCAAGCCTCAACCTGCCTCTCTACCGGCACAACCTCTATGCCCTCCTCCTTCAGAATCGCCATCTCGTCGGGGGAGTGTTCATAGTTCCACCTCGGCAGGACAAACTTCTTCAACTTGATCCTCCGCGTTTGGACCGCCGCGATTATCTTTCCTGATCCGCGCCACCCCATCCCTCCCACTGGTCCAACGTTCCCCTTTATGTCACCCTTGCCGCTCATCACAACGTCCGGTCTGCCCTCTATCCCTGCCAGCTCTGAGATGGCTGCCACGCTCAGGGCTAGTCCGAGGCTTGGTCCGCTAACACCCATCCCAGCAACTCCCTCAAGCGGACTTATGACTTGGAAAGTGAAGTCGTAGCTGGATATGTCCACGCCCACTTTTTCGTAAACATACCTCTTCACAAACTCGACTATGTTCGTGGCACTCTCTAGCACGCTGACGTCCTCCACTGGAGTCACTGCGCCCACAAATGCCGCCTTGGCGGCGCCTGTCACAGTCACCTTCCCTGTACCCTTAGGCTTAGAGACGCATTCCACTATCAGGATTAGCCCCCTTCTGCCCTGGGGGTCTGTGGCGAGCCCGAGGGAGACCCCTGGATCCAGCCTCTCGTAGACCATGCTCTCCTGCGCATCCATGACTTCCCTCTCCATCTCGCCCTCGAGCTGCTCGGCTGCCTTCTCGAAGTGGTAGATCCTAATCTTATAGTTCTCTGGGCTGACCTCCTTGATTGCTGATATATCATCTGTTCCCAGGACGGTCTTTAGCCTGGCAAGGTCCTCCTTGTAGAGGTTGTTTATCTCTGCAAGCCTCTCAGGGGTCTGCGCCCTTGCTATCTCTAGCGCGACGTTTACTTCCTGAGACCTTAGCCTGTTAGCCTCCTTGATGATCTCGGCGACAACCCTCGGGGATACAGCCCTGTACTTCTTCAGTATAGCTAGCACTTTTTCAGGGCTGACCTCTGGGTGGAGGTGGGCGGCGTAGTGCCTCATGTGAACCTTCAGAACGTCGAGCCTCTCGGCGTCGGTCCTGGGCAGGGGTATCTCTATGACGTGGGGCTCGAACCTGTTTATTATTGCCTCGTCTATCATCTCCAGGCGGTTTGTGGCGGCTATGACTATAACATTCTCAAGTGGTTGCAGACCGTCCAGCTCGGTCAGGATCTGCGCGGTCAGCCTATCACTCACCGGGTCGCCCTTCCTCTTCCCCGCTATCACGTCGAACTCGTCGAAGAATATTATGCTGGGGGCGTACCTCCTGGCAAGCCCGAAGAGGTCGCGGATGTTCTTCTCAGGCTCGCCCACCCACTTGGCATTTATGAGCAGTTGCGCCGCTGGTATATAGAAGAAGGCTGCGTCGTTCTCCTTTGCTATGGCTTTGGATAGGTATGTCTTTCCGCACCCGGGCTCGCCCCACAGGAGAAAGCCCTTCGGCGGGACCCAGCTGAGCTTGCTGGCAAGCTCGGTCGAGAGACTAAGCGAAATTATCTTGAAAAGCTTCTCCTTTATGCCGAATAGCCCGCCTATGTCCTTGTAGCTGACTGCGGGCTTTATCTTTAGGACTGACGACATGACCTCGTCACTCTTCTCTTGCTCCGTGTAACCCCTCAGCTCCCTGGCTGCTATCTTGAAGTCTTCTATCGTGACCAAGTACTTTATATCCTCGGGGGTGAACCGTTTGCCGGTCACCCTCCTGAAAAACCGCTCCCTGAGGGGCTCTATCTTTCTACTCCTCACCTTGTTGCACGCGTCTATAATGTCAAATGGTGTGAGCTGGGTCTGCCTATAGGTGCTCACGGCCCTCTCAAGAACGGTGAGGACCTCCTTCGCGGAGAGGTGGGTCCAGCCGAACTTCTGGAGCTCGGCGTTCAATACGGCGAGCAGCATCTCCCTCGTGATATTCAGGTCAAGGTCGAGTATGTGCGCCCTCCTTCTTATGTCCTCCCGAATCCCCTCGAATTTGTTAGTGGCGGCGATGACTATGGTCCGCTGAGAGGTGTTCAGTATCCTGTTTATATGCTCAATGAAGGCGTCCTGGACCCTCATGTCCTCCCTATCCGTGCTGTACATGGACCTCTCCACGCGTAGACCTATGGATTGGAACTCATCAAAGAATATGATGCTCGGGACGTCCTTGGCTCTCCTGAAAATGTAAGACATGTTTAGCACAGACTGCCCGTAGAGCGGGTTAAAGACGTCGTTTCCCATGACCACTATGGGCTGAACGTTGACACCCTTGCTCAGCCCGTACTCTATGGCGTCCCTCAGGCACACCTCTGCCAGGAGGGACTTCCCAGATCCTGTGGTTCCCTTCAGCAGAAAGAACTTGGGGGGCGGTGCGCCCTTGAATACCGTGGTGAGTGAGTGGTCTCTGATGACATGGTAACCCACGGCGCTCATGATGAGCTCATACTCTTTGTCCCTCCCCACGATGTCCTCCCTTTTCTTGGGGAACTTCTTCTCGAGTTCTGCAAGTTTTTTGGAAATCTTCCTCGGGTTGAGTTTTGCGTTCCTCCACCGTCTGTACTCCCTGTTGGCTAGGTAGAGGGGAAGCGCCAGCAACTTTCTCAAATACGGCCTGCGTACCCACCAGTAAGACTCCTCTTCCTCAATCTTCTTCATCGATATTGTCAAAGATCCCCCTCCATTTACCTATGCCATACATTAGACCCAGCAGGGAGAGTAGGGCACATGAGAGGAGCCAGTCTCCCACGTGCAGCTGGATCACCCATGAATAGAACCTGACCATCACAAACTCAAAGACAAGCCCGAAGGTAACCAAGATGAATATTACGAGTGACGAGTAAAATAGGTACCTCACAGTGAGGGCAAATGTGTCGAAGGCGCTCCAGCGCTTCCTGAGCGATTTCAAGGAGCCTTTGTCGAGGTAGGCTGTTATGAGGAACATGGGTATCAATGCAGCATAGGCTAAGATCGACCAGAGTGGAAACGCGGGGAAGTACCCAATAGCCGATGTAAACTGGACCGGCTGCTGGTAGCTCCCGTGGACAATAGGGATCTCTATCTGGGTTGTGATGTTTGCGGGCACCGAGACTGACTGAGGCTGGGATGATGGAATGTCCCCGCTCCTAAGTGATATATTCACTGTAAATGGTTGTGATGATACCATGGCAAGTGTGCAAAGGTATGACTTTGAAGTTATGTTCACGATGTATACCTTGACGTAACCAACTGCGGTATCGCCAACCTGCTTTCCCCCCTCCACCAATATACCAGGGTCTGACCTCACAACAGCCAATATGATATCTGCAGACCCTATGTACTCGGCATAAACGTACTCCCTGTTGACGTCAAATAGTGTTATAGGCTGCAGCCTGACGGTCACAATCTCGCTGGAGACCGATAAATGAATCAATGGGGTTATGGCTACCAGTAACATAAGGAATGATGCAAGGATTATAAAGCCTCTTCTCAAGACTATAACCTTCTCTGCCTCTTTTTTGAGGCTTTACATTACGAAGGGCTTTCTCCACATGATACTCCTCTGAGGTGACTTTAAAAATTTGCCCCAATAAAACCCTTCATAAATCGATTGTCCTACATGTTGTGCCCGCATAAACTTCGAAAAATGAGCAAGCGACTTTGGGTTTGTGGATGTTATCAGCAAGCTATTGAGTGATTCGGGGCATTCTATCAAATCGCAAAATACTCGATAAACTTATAATGCACCTTTCATTCAAAAGTACGATAAAAATGAGACAAACAAACAGCAAGATTCTGAGGTACGAGTTGTTTGGAATTATATTCATAGTGCTTTTGGGCAGTTCCTTACACTTCACCTATGAACTCTCCGGCGAAAATCCGCTGGTCGGGGCTTTCTCTGCAGTCAACGAGAGCGTCTGGGAGCACTAGAAGCTCGCTTTCTGGCCTGCCCTGATGTACGCAGTGATCGAATACTGGCGCTTAAAGAATGAGAATGTAAGCATCTTCCCAGCAAAGGCTCTTGGCATATACTTGATGCCCCTCTCTATTGTCGTCTTCTTTTATACCTACCGTGCTTTTCTGGAGGAGAGTCTGGTCATAGATATAATGATCTTCGTCTTGGCAGTGATAATAGGACAAATTGTGAGTTACAGGATAATGGTCTGGAAAGAACCTCCAAAGATCTTCACACCGATCTCAATATTTGCTCTTCTGATATTGGCATTGATCTTTATAGCTTTCACCTTCTACACACCACATCTGCCGATTTTCCAAGATCCTATAACAGGCATATACGGGATTAAAGGCTAAGCTGAAAATAAATTACGAAAGGTGGAAAATCAAACTTCAAAGATTTGAATCCCGAACTCAAGTCCGTTTTCAGCGTCATAGAGCCCCGCAAAATAATAATGTTGAATGTAAAAAGTTTTTCAGTAAAACCCACAATGATAATTGGAATGGTGTTACCTGTGGTCTTAGTTCTGAATAGGAATGAACTCAAAGAGTGCCTCCCAATGGAGGAGGCGATCAATGCGGTGGAGGAAGGCTTCAGGCATTACAAGAACGCGAAGGTCCCTCGCCGCATGTCAATCAATCTGGAGGAGTACCAGGGGCTATTCCTCTACATGCCCGCCTATATTGGTGGGGTCGAGGCTCTTGCCATCAAAGAGGTCTCGGTGCACAGAAACAACCCCATAAAAGGTCTCCCGACAGTCCAAGGGACCGTCCTCCTTAATGACCCAAAGGACGGCACATTGCTTGCAATAATGGATGGCGGAACATTGACCGCCATAAGAACTGGTGCCACAACAGGCGTGGCAACCAAGTATCTCGCTAGGGGCGACTCCAAGGTTCTGGGAATTTTTGGCGCGGGTGTGCAAGCCCGGACCCAGGTGGAGGCCATAAACTGTGTTCGCAGTTTAAGTATGGTTAAGGTTTATGACATAAATCCTCAAGCAGCCAAGTCCTTCTCCATGGACCTCTCAAAGGCGCTTGGCATTGACGTGATAATGGCGGAGAACCCTCGCGGTGTTCTGGACGGGGCAGACATAGTGGTCACGGCGACCACGTCGAAGAACCCTGTCTTCAGCGGTGAATGGGTCAGCCCAGGGACACACATAAATGGCATAGGATCTCACACGCCTGACTCGAGGGAGCTCGACAGTGAAACCATAAGGAAGAGCAGACTCATTGTGGACTCGCGAGAGTCATGCCTAGAGGAGGCGGGGGACGTAATAATCCCCATAAGAGAAGGGGAGATAACCGAGAGCCACATAAAAGCCGAACTGGGAGAGGTTGTTACAGGCGAAAAAGAGGGAAGACTGACCGACGATGATGTGACCGTCTTCAAATCCGTTGGGCTTGCACTCGAGGACGCAACGGCCGCTCTCCGTGCCTATGAAATTGCCCTGCGGAAGGGTATAGGCAGAGAAATCTGGCTTTGAGCAAGCGAGGGTTAAAAAGATTAAAAATTAAAATCGGTTCTAAATCACAAATATTAAAACAAAAATTAAGTAATTATTATGAAAACCTCAGAATGGGCTACCGTTGTCCCAGAGTGAGAGGAGAAAACCCTCCCTTTCTAAATCTTTGGTCACTTTCTCTTCATATTCTCTGGACACGATGACAAGTATTCCTCCTTCCCTGCCGTCATCTCTGTTGAGCCCGCCCAGTATCGATTCAAATGGCTGAATCTGTACCCCGTAGCGCCTGTAGGTCTCCCTTATTACAAAGTGTACCTCCTTGCCGTAAAGGAAGCCCGCGCACGACACGAAATGCCCTACTGGTTCCCGTCTTTGAAGCCCCTGCAGGTCCTGCGAAATCACCTTTCTATTAAGCTCTGGACCGAATAACATGTATTTCGTATTCAGGTTTAATATCAATTGAACTTTGTTGAAGTCCGCAAAATAGTTAACTAGGCGCTCCAAATCCTTTCCCTTCAGCAATGTCCCAGAAGCTCTGTCTGAGGTTTTTACTGGCACCGCCGATAGCTTACCGTCACTTATAGTCTCGATGGCACGCTTAAGACCGAGGGCGCTGGTCCCTAGCTCTATCGGAGAAGAGGTCTCTATTAGGCTGTACCTGTAGAGGTGCCCCTCTCCCGTCTTGATCCTTGTCCTCGCCAAGTATGCCACGTACTCCTGATCCACAAAATTCCCTGCATGTTCTCTGAACCCGAGCCCCCTCAGAATGTAGGCTGCGGCGAATGGTCCACATAGGTTCTCCTTCTGCTCACCCTCCTTCAGGTACTCTGCGTCTATGGCTTCTGTTCTATCCAATAGCTTCACATCAACGCCATAGGCGCCCTCCACGTACCACGGTCTGTACACCCTGCCTCACCTCGCACAATTCTTAGAATATGGGTATGTAACTCCTTCTTTCCCAGTCGGTCACCATCGAATGGTATTCGTCCCACTCCATCGCCTTCATCTTAATGAACTCCCCGACGAGCTCTCTCCCGAGATTTTCCATCATGAACGAGTCCTTCTGAAGGGCGTCCAGCGCCTCCTTCAGATTGTTCGGGAGGGGCTCTGCATCTTTCAGCTCATATGCGTTGGTTTCTACCGGTTTTCCAGGGTCTATTCGCCGTTTTATTCCGTCCATCCCGGCAAGGAGCGTTGCTGCTATCAGCAAGTACGGGTTGCATGTTGCATCTGGAACCCTGAACTCCACCCTCATCCCTTTCTCTTCGAGTCCTGACCTTATTGTCGGCACCCTGATCGCACATGACCTATTGTTGTAGCCAAAGGTATTATGGGTGGGCGCCCAAGATCCCAGCCTGAACCTCTTGTAACTGTTAACAGTTGGGCAACCTATCGCTGTGAGGGCTCCGATGTGGCTTTTTATGCCACCAGCAAAGAAATACCCCATCTCACTTAGCCCGTGCGGATCCCTGCCGTCATAAAATACATTCCTCCCAGACAGATCAACCATGCTCATGTGGAGGTGTAGACCGCTCCCCGCAAGCTCGGAGAAAGGCTTTGCCATGAATGTTGCCCTGAGCCCTCTGTTGAGCGCAACCCCCTTTACGACGTCCTTGAGAGTCAGGAAGTCGTCTGCAGCCTTGACAGGGTCACCATGGCTCAGGTTTACCTCGTACTGCCCTGGTCCGTACTCTTTGACAATCCTGACAACATCTACCTTCATTTCCCTGAGAGCACTCAGCCACTCCTGAATGACCTGGTTTCCAGTATCGTATCCCTGTGTGCTGAAGCACCTGCTATCGTCAAAAGGCACGTACTTCCCATCAGTTTCCCTTAGAACGTAAAATTCGCTCTCGCAGGCTACCTGAGGGATTAGCCCGACCTCATCCTTTAACTTTTTGACTGCTTTCTTAAGTATTGATCTTGGGCAGAGATCCCACGGCTTGCCTTCTCTCGTAAGTAGGTCACAGTAGACCCTTGCGTTTCCGGGCGAGTATGGAATCGGCACAAGCGTCTCCACATCCGGATAAAGGAATACGTCGTCAGCCTCTGGTCCGAAGGCTGGTTGCGGGACTAAGTGATCAAGGGTTGAGAAAGACTGCATCGCCTTTGTTATCCCTATACCGTTCTGCAACATCTCTTCTAAGTGTTCCACATGTGCGGACTTGGACCGCATCACCCCATCAGTGCCAACATATATAAAACGGACTATGTTTATTCTTGACTCCTTCAGTCTTTTCATGATATCTTTGTTATCCTGCAACTTAATCAAGCCCCTTCTTGACTCCATCATTTAGGCTAATATGGTCGTAGATAAAAAATTATTTGGCGATGTAGTATTTGGTTGCGATGTACAAAAGGGATACCCAAACAATCCCGGCAATAAGATCTATTATGGAATACATGAACGTGAAAACTATGACAACAATTATGCCGACTATGCCTATTATGGGAGTCACCGGATACAGCGGGATGTGCCATTTGAGCCTTCTAACTTCATCTGGGTATTTCTTCCGGTAGGCGAATACCGCCGCCAGTGAAATGAGCCATGACACACACCATGCGAAGACGAGCTGGAGGGCAAGGGTAACGTAGACAAAGTTTGGATCAAACCAACCTACGAGAACCAGCACCTCGGAAACCGCGAGCGTCAGGAGGGTGCCGACTACGGGGACCCTTGTTGTTTTGCTCACTGAGGCTAAGACTCTCGGTATCCTGTATCCAGATTTTGCAAGCGCATAAATGCTTCTGGGCGGTGCATACATCGTTCCCATGATCAAGCACGTCGCAGCCGCCAACCAAGCAGCTAGGTTCATTATCGTCGCGGCTACCCCGCCAAATAGATGCTCCGCAGCCAACGTGTAGGGCGATATCATATTTTGAACCATCTCTGGAACCAACGAGTAGGGGATGCTGCCGACCACTACCACCTGGCTCAAAGTGTAGACGGCAATGAAGGTCACTGATGACCACACGAGAACCTTGGGCAAGTTCATTGCATTCTTGGTCTCTTCTCCGGCGTAGACAACTGTGGATGCGCCCATATATGCATAGACTCCCATTGGTATGGCAAAGACCATTCCCATTAATCCATTTGGCATGAACGGGTTGAAATTGTTTGGATCTATGAGTGTGACGCCAGCCACGCCAAATATCACCATCACAGCCACGAGTGATGCAGTTAGTATGAACTGGACAGTGGCTGATACGATGACTCCTGCTATGTTGGCAAGTGCAAACAGTAGGTTCCACAGAAGCGCAAATAGGATCTGCCACTCAACGCCATTTAGTCCCAGGAGCTGTTGAGTGTAAGCCCCTATCGCCAAACCGGTGGATCCGCCGGCGATTATCCAGCCAATTGCGAACGAGAGGTTGGATATAACGCCCCACTCCTTTCCAAGCAACCTCTCGCCCCAGAGCTGTGGGCCGCCGGCGCTGGGCATGCCAACAGCCAGCTCGCCGAATGATATCATTAGGAACGCCTGCAGAATTCCCGCAATTAAAAACGCCAAGACGGAGGATGGACCAGCCTCGTTGAATGCGCTTCCCATGAGCATGAATATACCATCGCCAACAACCGCGCCTACTGCGATCGCCCAAAGGTACCAAAAGCCCAGTTTCTTTGCTAGAGATGGCTGCTGGAACGTCTCAGTTTTACTTAAACTTTGGGACATATTGTTACACCTTTTAATGGACCTCGATTAGAAAATAAACGATATTTAAGATTTTCTCATTAATGAATGTAGATTAAATGGTGAATAACCAATTTATAAAAGAACTGACATTTAAAATGTTAGGTTGAGGACGTTAACACTCCCACAGCTGAAGCAGGTGGGCTTTCGCAAAATTTCTGGTAACTACAGGAAAACCTCAACATTCAAGTAAATGCATCAATTCGGGGCGTAGATCATTGTTTGTAGCTAGATAAGAACGCCTCAACCTCTTTCCTGACCGGAATCTCGTGGGACCCGAGCTTGGTCACCTTCATAGCCGCCACGGCATTACCGAACCTTATGGACTCTCGGAAGCTAGCTCCCTCTCCCATCCTGATAAGGAAGGCAGAGGCAAAGGCGTCCCCAGCACCGGTGGTGTCGACCGCTTTAACCCTGAATGCTGGAACTCTGCCCCCTTCCCCATCAATTTTGTAGTAAACGCCCTCTCCGCCGAGCTTTATGATGATGCCCCTCTTAACGTATTTCAGAAGCGAATCTGCGGCCCTCTCAGGCGTGTCACAGCCCGTCAGGAGACCAGCCTCCCTCATGTTGAGGAGAAGGATGTCGGTGAGCTGAAGCATCGGCGAAAGGTGTTTCAGCCCTTTATTTATCAGCTCCCTCCCTGGGTCAAAGGTGACAACCGCGCCAGCGCCCCTAGCGAGCTTCGCTATTGCCAAAGATGAGTCCATCCTGAGGCTCGCTATGTGTACAAATTGGTAACCGTCCACCTTAACCGACGAGACCTCCTTGGGGGTGAGCTCCTCCGAGGCGCCTTTTGCTCCATACATTGCAAGGTCTCCATCTTTGTTTATTATTACAATTGTAAAGCCCGTCTCGCTCCTCGGGTCTATCCTGACCCATTCCAGTGAGACCCCTTCCTTCATGAGTTCGTCAATAGCCATCCTCCCGAAGGCGTCCATTCCAACCTTTCCGAGGAGTCCTTCCTGCCCTCCTAGTCTCTTCACACCAATTGCGACGTTGGCTGCCGATCCGCCCACGCCGTACCTAACTTCCTTTATCGGGCTGAGTCCGTCCTTGTCGCTGAAGTCCCTCACCCTCACCTTTATGTCGACGAGTATGTGCCCTACAGACAGGATTCTCGTACCCATGAGAGATCATTCCCTGGCGAGGCTCATGGCATCTTCGGCTCTTGCGCCCTTGTGGACTATGGAGATAACAGCCTTTGCCAAGCCCATAAAATCGGGGCTCTGGAAGACGTTCCTGCCGACCACGACCCCCGACCCCCCTGCGGAGATGACACTCTCCACAGCCCTTAAGAAGTCAATCACTTCTTTGGCTCTAGTCCCCCCGCTCATCAGGACGGGCACCGGCGAGACCTCGACAACTTTTTTGAACGTTTCGGCAGACCCTGTATAATAGGTCTTTATGAGGTCTGCTCCGAGCTCGGCACTGGCCCTGCAAGCGTACCTAACGGTCTCTACGTTGTACCAGTCACTCATCTCTGGTCCGCGCGGGTAGGAGAGGATCATTACTGGCATGCCAACGCTGTCAGAGATTGATACTATAGATGAGAACTGCTCCGCCATCACCTCCTCATGTGGGGAGCCCCAGTAGACGGTTGCGGCTACGCCGTCTGCGCCCATGGCGATAGCCTCTTCTACGCTTCCAATTGAGTACTGCAGGAACTGATGTTCCGGCGGCTTTATGGAGGTCTTCCCGGTGACCTTCAATATAAGCGGCACCCTTCCAGCCCATAGATCTTGGGTCGCCCTGGCGACGCCTTTGGTGGTCATGATTGCATCGAAGCCTGCGTTGACAGCAAGCTCTATTATGCTCTTGGGGGACTCTCTCCCCTCGGGAAAATCGGAAGGTCCATGCTCGAAGCCGTGGTCAAAGGCGAATATAACAGCCCTTCCGTTCTTCAAAATCCTGCCTAGGCGAACTTTTTTACCTATACTGCTGAACGAGGTTGTCAAATCAATTACCTGTTATAATTAGAGCTTTGAGGGAGAATAAATTCTTATGGTTAAATGTTGTTTATAGTTTATATAATCCTTATAAGGAAGTACAAAAGTTCAACTGGGCTGGAATTGAAAATTTCCGTGATTTCGCCATCGGTAGGGCGTTTTACGGAGTCGTTTTGAAGTATGAGTTATCACATAGCCGGATGATGTAACGGGTTTTTGGATTTCTTTAAAGAGTAGCCTGTCCGTTTCGATAATTTGGAGGAGAGGGACTTCATTTAACATCCAAGATTACTTTTTTATACCCCCTCAAGCCTTTAGCCATCTGTGAGTGGTCTCAATGGAGTACGACGCTGTTGTTGTTGGAGCGGGTCCTGCCGGGCTGATGGCAGCAAGGAAGATAGCCAAGAAAGGGTTCTCAGTACTCGTTCTTGAGAAGGAGAGGGACTTGGGGACCAGGGCCTGCGCGGAAGCGGTATCAGCTTCAGCCTTCCAGACCGCAGAGATACCCCCGTCACCCTCCCTAATATCTAACACAATAGATGGGGCCTATGTCTTCCCGCCAGACGAGAGCAAGATGGTCAAGATATCTGGCGAGTATAGGGGCTACATATTGAACAAGCCCCTATTCCTCTACGCGCTGGCAAGCGAGGCAGCCTCAGCTGGATGCGATATCCAGATGCGGAGCGAGGTTAAGAGCGTAAATGTAGAAGGCGGAGAGGCGAGGTCTTTGGTTTATGAGAAGAAAGGAGAGTTGATTACTGTTGGCTTCAAGTACCTGGTGGGGGCGGATGGCGTCGGGTCTATTGTGGCTCGCACCTGCGGGTTTGATATGGGTGGCTACGAGATAATACCAACCATACAGTATGTGATGGTAAACTGCAAGATACCTGAGAGGAACATGATAAGGGTCTACCTAGGGAATGAGGTTGCGCCACTTGGATATGTCTGGGTCTTTGCCAAGAACGAGTATATGGCTAACGTGGGCATAGGAGTGAGGGGGAAGCCAGCAAAGCCATACCTCGACAGGTTCATAGAGAGGCACCCAGAGTTTTTCGGCAACGCGAAGGTGATCAAGGAGGGTGGAGGGGGCGTCCCGGTGGGTGGTCAGATCCGGGAGCTGGTGAAGGGCAATGTGATCCTATGCGGGGACGCGGCTGGTCAGGTGATACCCATCACGGGCGGAGGGATAAGGAGCAGCATGGCTGCAGGCAGCATCGCAGGTGAGGCTGTGGCCCACGCCATTGAAGAAGGGGATCCTACGCTCTTGAGGGAGTACCCACTCAGATATAGTGAACACTGGGGCTCTAGGATCTCGAAGAGTCTTAAGGTCCTTAGGGTGATTGAGACCCTTCCAGACGACGACCTCAACACTCTAGGGGAGCTTCTCAGCGGGGACGACATCATAGACTTGGCAAATGGGCTTGACGTTAAGAGGGTCGCAGCG
Organism: Methanosuratincolales archaeon; assembly: GCA_014361445.1. Lineage (GTDB taxonomy): Archaea > Thermoproteota > Methanomethylicia > Methanomethylicales > Methanomethylicaceae > WYZ-LMO10. The sequence goes on from JACIVQ010000021.1 coordinate 15,087, forward strand.
AAGCTCATGCTTCACCCGATGGTGGCGGTGAGGATAGCCTCTAGGCTGATATAATCAGGCTATTAGGGTGCTGTACTTTTTTGGAGTGTTGGGGATTTGTAGCGCCTAGCTCACCTCCATCAACACATTTAAAACAAAATTGGACAGCTGGACGGGGGGTCAAACGAAATACGTAATTTGGACCCACCTTTTTGAACTGAGGACTATCAGTGCGGCAATAGCCGGAAAAGCACCGCCCATCATCATGAGGACAAAAAACCAAGATCATATGGTGCGGAAACAAACCTTGAGGATTCAGAACCCAATGGTTGAATGCTAAATCCCAGTTGTTAGAACTAAGGATAAGTATCAGGCTAAGAATCGATTGGTCTGCATATCAACAAATGTCCAATTACTCTCAAATATAAGGCAGACATAACTTCTCCCTTGTTGTTCCAACTGTGTGCAAAATCGTTGATTATTGTGCTTGCCAATGTTTATATACTGCGCTCAGGGTTAATCTGTAAGGCGGTTTATTTGAGCAGAAGTGGGAGTAAAGGCAGTAACGAAAGTGTTTGCAAAAGGAATGTCAACAGTGGCAAAAATTTTAACAGACCATGCAATAGAGACTCAAAAATTCGTAGGTTTTTGAGCCGCATTAAAAGAGAGTGTGAGTGGGCTCAGTTTCACAGCTTCCCCTCGTGCTGAGTTGATCCGGCTATTAAGTTCAAAAAAAAGACTATAGTATTTTAACCTGAAGGACTTCATAATCTCAGGTACCAAGGACTTCGATTATGACTCTTCGCCCGCTCCTTGGACCGTCTAGTTCGACAAAGAAGAGACTCTGCCAGGTCCCGAGACAGGGTGCGCCACCCTTCACGGGGATTACTACAGATGGACCTATGAAGGCGCCAGCGAGGTGCGCGTCGGCGTTATCATCAATCCTGTTGTGGAGCCACGCCCTCCCGCGCGGGAAGTCCTCATCTATCTTGTCGAGAATGTCCTCCATCAAGCCACTCTCCCCCTCGTTGATTATTATGGCGCTTGTTGAGTGCATGGAGTATACCAAGCACATTCCATTCTCAATGCCGCTCTCCCTTACTGCCCTGTCGACTTCGTCAGTAAGATCAATGAGTTCCCTCCGCTTACTCGTGTTTAGGCGAAGCTCCTTGAAGGTCGTTTTCACAAAATCACCCCGTAATTATACGCTTTGCCTCCTCAATAATCTTGATTAGATCGCTGATAACAGATTTCATTAACTCTTCCCCTTTATCCTTACTCGCCCTTGTAGCGTCGCCTGTGAGGGCTATTCTGTAAAGGCACTCGTCAAGTTTTTTGGAGTAAAGCTTGAAAGAGGGGTATTGGATCTCGTGCGATTTTGCAAGGTCCATCTTCACGATATCGCTGTTAACGGCAAGCATTGCGCTCGTTTCGTCCTCGCCCGCATGACCCGGTGAAGAGAACTTGGACAGAGACTCGGCTCCAAGGTCTTTCCACCAGTCCACCACCAAAACCGAGAGGTCGGTCTCGCGGGTAGCCTCCCTAGCAGCCATTGCTATTGGTACAGAGTTGCCGCCGTGCCCGTTCACAACTACGAGGAGTCTGATGCCGTTCCTGCGCGCCTCTACCATTATGGACTTCAGGTATTTGTAGAGGACCTCTTCTGGGATATCAAAGGTTCCTGCGAAGTTCCTCATAGCCTTGCAGGAGCCATACCAGACTGGAGGCAAGACCAGGCAGTTCAGAGTTTCGGCGACCTTTTGGGATATGAAATCGGGTATGAGTGTGTCGGTGCCTATCGGGAGGTGGTCCCCATGCCTCTCGACACTGCCGACAGGGAGGATAGCAATATCCATTCCAGCCCTTTCAAAGTCAAGACCAGTAAGTTTTTCTGCCCTCAATTACATCAGCCTCAATACTGAAACGTTAAACTCACCTAAATTTAGAGTGGTCATGTGGCTTTAATTGACACGAGGTACAGTTTTGTGGGTAAATCAAAGGATAATAATGTCACAATAAAAATTCAGCTCCAAAAATTTAAAAAGTTTTCAACGGTTCCAGTTTTACTGGATTCACCAAAGAGATTTATACCGTACGTGCAGTTTATAACATGAGGGTGCCCAATGTTAAGGATAGGTATAATCGGGAAGACGAACACAGGAAAGACTACTTTCTTCAACGCAGTCACTATGCTGAACGCCGAGATCTCCAATTACCCATTCACAACAAAGGCGCCCAACATAGGCGTTGGCTATGTCAAAACCCCCTGCGTGTGCAGAGAGCTCGGCGTTAAGGACAACCCAAAGAACTCGGCCTGCATCAATGGATGGAGGTTCATACCTGTAGAAATCGTGGACCTCCCCGGGCTGATAAAGGGAGCGTGGGCTGGCGCAGGGTTAGGAATTCAGTTCCTCTCGGTCGCTGCCCAGTCAGACGTTCTTCTACATGTGGTGGACGCTTCGGGCTCCATAAACGCGAAGGGCGAGATCTGCGAGCCTGGGATGGGTTCTCCGCTTGCGGACTACTACGACATCGAGGAGGAGCTCATAAGATGGTACATGAAGAACTTGATTGAAAACGCTGAACAGGTGAGACGCCTAATGCAGGGGAGGGGGCTGGAGCTTTCCAAGGCTCTGACCGAGGTCCTCGCTGGCATTAAGGTGAAGGAGTGGCATGTAAAGGAGGCGCTTAACAGGACAAAGCTTACTGGAATACCCTTCGAGGACTGGGATGACGAGGACTTCAAGGCATTTGCCACGGAGATAAGGTACATCTCAAAGCCGACCCTCATTGTGGCAAACAAGATGGACTTACCCGTGGCTGAGAAGAACTTCCTTGGGTTGCAGGAGACTTTCGGCGAGAGGTTCGTCGTTCCCTGCTCGGCGGACGTGGAGTTGATGCTGAGAAGGGCAGAGAAGGCTGGAGCCATATCCTATGTTCCAGGGGAGGAGGGGTTCAAGGTCAAGGACGAGAGCAAGCTGACCCCCAAGCAGAAGTGGGCGATAAACTATGTCCAGTCAAGAGTATTCGACAAGTGGCTCAGGACTGGCGTAGATCAGGCACTCGCAATAGCAGTCTTCAAATTGCTGATGATGAACGTAGTTTATCCAGTTGAGGATGCCAAAAGGTACTCCGACAAGAAGGGGAATGTGCTCCCAGACGCTTTCATGCTGCCTCAGGGCTCAACCCCGCTTGATCTTGCCAAGGAGATACACTCAGAGCTGGCTGAGGGGTTCCTTTATGCGATAGACGCGGTCACAGGGATAAGGCTCCCGAAGGACTACCAGCTCCACGACAGGGATGTGATAAGCATTATCTCTACCAGGAAGCGTAAATGAGAAGAGCCAGTGTACGAGCCCCTTACCCTCCAAAGTCGAAGTCATTAATTGTTTGAAGGTCCCCAAATTGGCAGTATGCGGATCGTAGCGGATCATTGGATCATATCGGAATTTGGAGCAGCCCTAGGCACACAAGCCAGTTTTAAAAACCTTTAGTTTTATTTTTATTTCATTTTTAGTTCTACTACTAGTTTTAGTTTTGGTTTTAGTTTTAATTATCTATTCTGCAGACGGTTGCCAATTAAATTTATTTAAAAAGTTATATCACGCCCTGACAGATGCCCAGTGTATCTTCAAAAGGTTTTTTAAAACAGGCAGATAAACTGAGAGTCATATGTTGTGATTGGGGAAAAATTTGGCAACAAAGAAGACTGTATTATCAATTCTCGTTCTCATTGTGATTGTTATTGCTGGCGTTTCAATATTTGTATCTAGTTTTATGAACCATTCAACTGGAAATAAAATAACTCCAGCAGATTCTCCGAAAGTCCCCAATAGAGGCTTTTTCATGGGAATACTTCCAGTCCCTCGAGATGGGCAGTCCTTTGAGGAGGCATACTCTCAGGCAGCAAAGTACTCAGAGTTCGTGCCGGTTTGGGGAAGACCTACCCCATTTTACGATCTTGCCCGCGACTTGTCTGGCAGCTGGGGGAAGACATTTGTGGAGATAAACATACGCGGAAAAGGAATGTTCCCGCTTGTTCATGTAACTTTTATAGGTTCAAACATCACACTTGTTGTCCTGCCATACCTGAAAAATGCCACGTTAAGCGACCCTGCTTGGAGGAGATCATACATAGAGGCGATCCTTGATGTGGTCAGGGCTTGTAAACCGCTTTACCTTTCTGTTGGTAATGAAGTGAATAGGTGGTATGAAAAATATGGGGCAGACGCGAATGACCCGAACGGCTTTCAGCACTTCGTCAGCCTTTATGAAGAAGTATACGACGCTGTGAAGGAGATATCGCCTCAGACCAAGGTCTTCTGCACTTTTTCCAGGGAGGTCGTTTCAGAGAACCGCGAGGCAGACATGAAAGTCCTCTCGATGTTTAACCCAGATAAGATGGATCTACTTGTATTCACCAGCTATCCCTACGCGGTCAAGGGTATAAAGAAACCTTCAGACATCCCTGACGATTACTACTCTGGCGCCTTGAGGTACATGCCAAATAAACCTATAGGATTTAGCGAACTGGGATGGCCCTCTATCGAGTTTTTCGGTGGCGAGAAGGGGCAGGCAGACTTTATTCAAGAGGTGGCGGGGCGCCTAACAAGAGAACAGGGAGTCGGCCTGGAATTACTCGGTTGGGCATGGTTGCACGATATTGATGGAAATGACTACATAGGGTTGATAAAAAGAGACGGTAAAGAGAAGCTAGCCTACGAAGTTTGGAAGAGCTTATCAATATCAAGATCATGATAGGAAATTATTACATCAAACGGTTATTCATGTGGACGAAAGATCACTTCACTTCGCATCTTTTTTCGATAGCTCACTTGATGACTGCGATCCTTATCTTTGTGAGTTCTTCCTTCATCTGTGCATTTAGTGTGAGGATATCGAATACCTCCTGAAGGAATACGCTGATGAACTTCTTTATCTCCTCGTTCCCGAATATCAGTATGTACTCATCCTCCATCTTTACAAGCCTGAAGAAGTTGCAAGCCTCAAGCCTCTTCAGGATCCTGTCCAAGTTGAGGTAACGGAACTGCTCGGCGTGGCTCCTGGCTATCCTCCTGTGCTCGTCCCAGAACTTATCCTTCTGCGGTGTTGACTCAATTATCCGCAACATTGTGACCAAGTGGTCAAGATCGACTATCACGTGCTCACCGCCGATCAGCATCTCAGCGTGGATCTTAAGCCTCTCTAGTTCCCCTTCGCCAAACCCCCTGAAGGTGTAGTAGAACTTGAGGGCTCTCCTGATAAGGTCGCTCTGAGAGACGTTTGGCTCCTTGAGTTTCTCGAGTATGCGGAGTGTCTCCTCATTTAGTGCTATGCTCGTCCTTATAGGAAGTTTCATACCACAAAACATTGTCGGCGAAAAATAAAAACTTTGCTATTCATAAACATGATAAATTAATTAATTTTTCAATTTTTAAAACTTAATTAAAAATCTATTTATTACCCATCTATGCTGAAATTTGAATCATTAAGGAAATTTTCAACAATCGCAGAGGTGGTGCCCAGTGATAATTATTCTCGATTTGAGGAAAAGATGCGGTCACCTGATAAATTTTAAGATATGCCAGTTCTGAAATAAACAGGCTTTAGCCATAATTGACTCAGTCATGTCTAGAAAAAGCATGGTTGTGGTTGATTCCGTAGAAGGGATTTTTAGACGATTCCAGTTCTGCAGATTGATTAACATGCCCTTTATAAAGCCCTTGAATGATATTTGCTCTAGGTGGTTTTTGTGGAATATGAAATAAAGTTTAGACCGTCTTACTCCATGTTAGTAATCAAGCTGGGCCAAGGTGAGACAATTGTTGGTGAGTCGGGCGCGATGACCTACATGACCCCGAACATATCTGTTAGGACCAGAGCAAGGGAAGGGTTCCTTGGATCTTTGGGTCTGAAGTTCCTAGGAGGGCAGTCATTCTGGGTTAACGACTACATAGCTGTAAACGGTCCCGGCGAGATCGGGTTCGTCTCAGCACCACTTGGGGACATAGAGTGCCTATCTCTAACAGACGAGAGAGGCTACATAATCAGGAGGGAATCTTACGTGGCTTCTTCGCCCTCGATAGACCTTGACGTCAAGTGGGAGGGGTTCACAAAAGGACTCTTCGGTCAGGGGCTATTCATGATTAAGGCAAAGGGGACAGGCGACCTGTTCATCAATACATTCGGAGCGATTGACAAACACATCCTCAAAGAGGGAGAGAGCCTGATAGTGGACAACTTCCACTTAGTCGCATTCAGCAGTACCTGTAGTTACAGGATTGAGAGGTTCGGTGGTCTCAAGGAGACTATCCTAAGCGGAGAGGGCTTGGTAACAAGGATAAATGGTCCCGGAGAGGTCCTGCTACAGACCAAGAGTCCAAGGGAGTTTGTTGAGTGGATGTGGACGCTCCTGGAGCCCATGATCAAGTCGAGAGCCCGGTGAACGATTTGAACAATTAGTTCTAGTCCTCTTACATTCGCAGTTGGAGTCCCGATCCAAATGTCACGGCTGGGAGCATTGTTGGCGGTTTATAAAAGCTTAACCTGGCGCGTTTGGAGGGAAAACCCGCACTCTTCGGCAGCGGGATGAAGGCGAACATTTTATATTATACTTATCGATAAATTCTTTTTCTAATATCTACTTTGGCAACTACTACTATTTTTCTTGTTCGTAAACCTTGAACAGCGCTCTATAGTTCCCTACACGTAACCTGAAAGTGTCTGCTTCGCCGGCAATCTTAACTATGTCAAGTCTAACTGGCTGGAAAATCTTCAAGCTGTTTAAGTTTATCGACTACACATTG
>JACIVQ010000022.1 GCA_014361445.1 Methanosuratincolales archaeon
GAGACGAGGTCTCACCTGTGGATTACAACTCTCCTGTAATCATAGGCAGGTCTGAAAATCCTGCCGTATTCATTCGAGTCAACCCTCCTGACTTTTACAGGCGAGTACGTGAAAAGACTCGAATACCTTTGGAGGTTTGATAGTGCCCCCCGACCGCGCCTTAATATTTGTACTCGACACTTCCGCCATAATCTACGGTTTCAACCCACAATTGGTTGAAGGTGAACATTACACAACCCCGCGGGTCACCTCCGAACTCTCTGGCAAGAAGACAAAGGCTTTAATTGACCTATATGTTTCCTCAGGGCGCCTCAAGATCAGGGAGCCAAAAGCAGAGACAAAAGATCAGGTTAAAGCCCAAGCTAGCGCTACTGGGGACCTCCCTGTCCTCTCAGAGACCGACTTGGAGGTCGTAGCCCTTGCTTTGGAGCTCAAACAGGAGGGGCGGGAGACTGTTGTGGTGAGCGACGACTACAGCCTCCAGAACCTTTGCACACTACTCTCTATACCCTTTAAACCCATGGTCACCAAGGGCATCTCGCAGGAGTTCTGGTGGTTCATTTACTGCCCTGCCTGCGGAGCCACATACGATTCCTCATCGAAACTAATCGAGTGTCAGGTCTGTGGACATGCCCTCAAGAGGAAGGTGTACAGCAAAAAACACATATCGTGGGAGAACCAGACCGCTTCAAAATAGAATCAATTCTTGGTTCCCAAATTGGCAACCAGCCTAGTCCAGCACCCTCTGCAGAAATCCTCTCCTTTTGAATAAAGTTCTAACGGGGAGTTTGAGTAACGCATAACACAGCCCAAATCTTCACAGTGGACCAGAGAGAGCGCATGACCGACCTCATGGAGAAGTACTTTTGCAAACTGTTTGAGGAAGAAGTTGCTCCCTTCTTTGGAATAATAAAATATCTCTGGCACTTCATCCCAGAACTTAGGGTCTATCCTCGCCGAAGAGATCAACCCCCCACCGGAGGTCGCCAAACCGAAGATGTAGTTAGTCCCATGAGTGTATATGTCCTCACATGTGATTATGATTACGACTCCGCCTCTGATCCCGCTCAACCTGATACCTTCTTTAAGGATCTCGTCTGCAAGGTACTGCTTTCCTTTAATCCCCGCTCTGAATGGCATCGATCCAAGTTCTATCTCATCTTTCACAACCTCGACTTCCAAATAACCAAAGAACTTTTTTCTGTAAATCCTCTTGGCAAACTCAATTAAATGGTCTGAAACCCCCTCAGTCCGGATCAACTTCAGAATCTTCACGTCAATCTCCCCTCGTCTTTATGAACTTCGCTATGAAATATCCTGGCATATCCAAAAGATCCGGACTGAACCGCTGCACCTTCCCCAGCCCCTCCCCGAACCCTCCCTCCCCCACTTTAATAATCTGATCCTCAAGCTCTAGGCCAAGCTCGTCTATTGAGAACCTCACAATAGCCTCATTTTCCTCTAGAGTCAGCGTGCATGTTGAGTAAACTATCACTCCTCCCCTCTTGACGATCCTGCTTGCGGCCCTCATGAAATGCTTCTGGTATTCGGCGCAACCCTCCACCTTCCTGTAAGTCGTTTCTTCGTAGAGCTTGGGTCTGACCCCTAGTGCAGAGCAGGGAGGGTCGACAATAACCCTGTCTGCCTTTAAAGTCGGAAAATCTTTATCGATGTACCTTGAGTCGTGGCATATGGGTACTACACACTTAATTCCTAACCGCGCCATGTCCGCTAAGAGGGCCGTCATCCTTCCCTCAGAGTGATCAAAGGCATAAACCCTCCCTTCGTTCCCAATAAGCTGCGCTATGTGCAAGGTCTTGCCGCCGGGGGCTGCACACATGTCCACTATGGTCTCGCCCTTGCGTGGCTCCAGAACTTTAGAGGCTATCATCGCCGGAATACTCTGTTCCCTTATGAGTCCCAACTCGTATAACTTGCTGTCTCTGAGCGGAGGTAGCCTGTATATTGACTCCTTTGTGTCCACAGCCACCCCTCTCCTTTTTTGATCGTCAGTCTTGGGTGGCAATATTGCTATCCCCTTACCTACAAAATGCCCCTTAGGATCTTCCACAGAGACCATTTCGCCAACCCTATACTTTTCTGTCTTAAGAACACCGGGCGCATACAGCCTGCTGCCCAACATCACACTCTCTGCAGCGCCCTTCCTGGCTACCACAGTCTTTCCAGACCTCTCCAGTTGGTATGGTCCATTTACCTTTACGAGTATCACCTCTTCAAGTAAGGGAGATGGTCTGCACTCCGCGCCCATCTCTTGGAGCGCTAAAATTACCCTCTCCACATCAGCTTTCAGCGTATTTACTCTCAATGCGTACTCTTTCGGAGGTTTTCCAAGTGCCTGCATAACCCCTTCCAATCTACTTCCATATACCTCAAATAGTGCCTGCAGTAGCCTCTCTTCGTAGCCAAGTATGTTAGGTCTTGCAGGTAAGGTCGTGTTCATCACAATGATCCTCTTGGTATAGCCACTTTAGTAATGAAACAGTTGATCTTAAACCTACCGATGGGGTTATTTTAAACTATTATCATTTTATAAATTATTAAGTAAATTAAGTGTGTGACCTGTATGCCTATTGGTATCCTTGCAAAGAAAGAGGATCCAGTTAACTTGGAGTCTCTCATAAAAATGGTCAAAGATAACGTAAGGGGAAAGAATTGCGGATCTATTGTGACCTTTACTGGGGTAGTCCGTGGCAGGACGCCCGATGGTAAGACGGTGGAAAAACTTGAATATGAAGTCTTTGAAGAGGCAGCAAAGAAAGCCCTCAATGAGATGTCCAAAGCCATCTCATTTATAAGTGGTGTACTTGAGGTCGCCATCTGCCATAAACATGGAACCTTTACACCGGGCGAGGAGGTCCTCTACATTGTGATAGCCACCGAGCGGAGCGAAGCAGCCTTGGAAACTCTTAGGCTGGCTGTGAATAGAGTCAAGCACGAGATACCGATCTGGAAAAAGGAGCACACCACAGAGGGTAGCTACTGGGTCGACATCTCGTAAATTGATGTTTTGAGTAGGCTTCAAACACTTTTGGATTTTTTGCTTGAATAAACGCTCTCCTCCTCCTAAAATTTGGTAAAGCAATGTACAACGATTCAAAGTGTAAAAGCATCTCATAAAACCATTTATCCTCCTCTATCTATAGAACATATGGGTAAGTATGGGCGAGTGCCTCATCTGCCATACCAGGTCCCCAAAGATCTCCCATTCCCTTGGAGTCTGCCTCGCCTGCATAAGAAACCGCCCATCTGAGGCACTAAACATAACAGCAAGGGTGCATGGGGATACAAGGCGGAAGTTTGGTCTGCCTCCATTTCCTCCAAGAGATCCTGATGGATTAGAGTGCAAAATATGTGCAAACAACTGCTCACTTGGTGTGGGAAGGACTGGTTTCTGTGGGCTTGTCAAGAATATCGATGGGCACCTTGTCCGCTTTGGCGGCACTAAAGATAGGGGCATATTAGAATGGTACTATGACCCGCTCCCAACTAACTGTGTGGCCTCATGGTTTTGCCCTGGCTGCACCGGTAGAGGGCATCCTGACTTCGCCTACACTTCTGGTCCAGAGTATGGCTACCTGAACCTCGCGGTATTCTACGGTTCATGCAGCTTTGATTGCCTTTACTGCCAGAACTGGCACTACAGATCCCTGTCAGCAAAGCGTTCTCCTTCTGTGAGTGCTGAGGAGCTTGCCCTTAAGTCAATGGAAAGAAAGGTCTCATGCGTATGCTACTTCGGTGGTGACCCCTCAACACAGATGCCCCATAGTCTCGAGACCAGCAGGATTGTATACGAATACTCGAAAAAATCCGGTAGGATCATCAGGTTGTGCTGGGAGACAAATGGAAACTTCTCTCGCGAGATGGCAATGGCTGCGGGCGAATACGCACTAAAAAGCGGCGGGAACATAAAGTTTGATATTAAAGCATGGGACGAAAATCTGAACACTGCCCTCTGCGGAGTCTCTAACAGGGCAACACTCGATAATTTCAGAACTTTAGGCTCATTTTACAGAAGACGACCTGAGCTGCCAGTCCTCTCCGCAAGCACCCTTCTCGTTCCTGGTTACATCGACGCCGAAGAGGTGGGGAAGATCGCAGAGTTTATAAGCTCCATAGACCGAAGCGTACCTTACACATTACTTGCCTTCTATGGTTGTTATGTTATGGGCGATCTGCCAACCACAAGCAGGTCTCTAGCTCTCGAATGCAGGGAAGCTGCTCTCAAACATTTAGATAATGTGACAATAGGGAATATCCACCTTCTATCGTAAGTAAGCCTATTGACTTTAGTAGTGGGTAGCTCACGATAAAATCTTCTTGGACTGCTCAGCTGAATAATCGAGCGCCGGGGAAGGGATTCGAACCCTTGCTCCCCAGAAGGGGAACCGGCTGGCCTGTCATCTCCGAACTCAAGGCCGGCGCCTTAACCACTCAGCCACCCCGGCTCTGGGAAATTATATTACCCAAATCAAATCTAAATCTTTATCCTTTACTATCAACAACGAATGCGCCGCTGAGTAGAGCCTGAACCTACTGCCGTACAGCGCAGAAAGGGCCCTCCTACCTAAGCTCATATTGGCATAAAGGTTGGACAACTATCGGTGGCGATCCTTCCTGCCCCTAGTTGCTCCCTTACCTCTCTCGCCAGCATGAAGAGCGCTTGGTGCGTGGCACCGTCGTAAAACCTGAGCCCCTGCAACCCCCTATCCCTAACCCTCTCATTTACAACTTCTGGATCCATTAACTTTGGGTCCGGTCCCTTCGTGCCATATACAAAACCCCACATAGAGTCGTATGCCGGGACCCATGTTTGGTAACCCCCTGCCCTGCCAAATACGCTCTCAATGGTTTTGTAAATCGTTGCAAAACAGTATGTACTGTAGTAGACCGAGGTGGCTTGGGTGACAATGATTCCGTCATCCCTAAGTATCCTCGCCACCGATTCGTAGAACTCTTTAGTGTAGAGGAATTGCCCAGGGCCTTCCTCTAATGGGTCCGTGACATCCATTATGACCACATCAAACCTTCCCCTACACCCCTCTACAAACCTCCTACCATCCCCTATCACTACCTCAACCCTGTCATCATCGAAAGCTCCGCCAGAGAGCTCTGGCATAAACCTCCTAGAAGACTTTATGACTTCTATATCGATGTCAACCATGACAGCGCTCTTCACGGTTGAGTGCCTAAGGGCCTCTCTTAGGGTTCCCCCCTCTCCCCCTCCTATTATCAAAACGTCCTCGGGTTTTCTGTGGGCAATCATTACAGGGTGGACCAAAGCCTCGTGGTAGAAGTACTCGTCCCTTACTGTGGACTGTACCTTCCCATCCAGGATCAACATCCGGCCGTACTCACAACTGTCCACTATGTCTATGTTCTGCACCCTACTCCTCTTGCTGTAAATGATCCCCTTTATTCCGTGCATGTGCGCGCTGTGCGGCGTCTGGTACTCAACAAACCACTTCCACCCTAGGCTCAAGGAGTATCCCCCATGAAGAGCCCCCTCTTCAGCTCAACAACGCTCATTGACTTTGGCTTTAGGAGATCTGCCAGCCTCTGAAAAGCCTTCATGGGGTCAGTGTTCGTGTTGCAAGTGAAGAGGTCTACAGCCGCGTAGCCTAGCTCTGGCCAAGTGTGTATCGAGAGGTGCGACTCTGCTATTACCACAACTCCAGTGACTCCCTGGGGGCTGAACTTATGAAAGACCTTGCCAACTACCTTGACACCGGCGTCCTCTGCTCCTCTCTCCATGGCCCATTCTATCGCCTTTAGATCATCAAGAGCCTTGGCGTCACAACCAAAGAGCTCGAAAACGAAGTGTCTCCCTACCTCTCGCATAAGCCCACCCCCAACTAAACCTAAAAAACACACTCATATCATATAAATATATGATCCTGATCATCAAAAAGAGGCTAATATTAAACGAATCTAAAAAGAAGGCTCCTATTTTGCCTCCTGTCCGCCAATTTCTCATTCTCAAGCCAATGACGCAGGAGATGAGGGTTTCTTCCGCTGAAAATGGCAGAATTAGGCGTTGGCGCCTCCCACAAGCTCAGCCAGGTCGATGCCGTGAGCCCCTATTTGGTAGAGGTACATCGCTACCGAGTCTATTATAGCAGAGAGCCTGGGCTGCATAGCAAGTAATAGCTCATTAACCGCTATAAGCCTCTCAGTGAGCTCTGAGTTCTTGAGGGCAACTTTATCTGCCAGCATGGCATCCCCTTTAAAGAACGCCTGTGCTGCCTCCTCATGAACATTGTAGGCAGTCTTACTAAGGGAGGAAAGGGCTTCCATTATCTCATTTTGCATCATCTCACCGCTCAGCTTCTTGACACTGTTTGCGACCGCCTCTGAGTAGTCTGCTATAGTCTCGACATATTTAGCTGCCATCCTTAAGTCCAGACACTCCGCAGGTCTAACGCCCAACCTATCAGCTATGGTTGGGTTCCTTATCGCAAGCCTCAGCTGCCTCACCAGAAGGAAATAAAGCCTGTCAACTTCTTCGTCCCTCTTACTTACAGCCTCTGCCAACTCCACGTCGTTAGTCACGAGTGCAAGTTCAGCCTCCTTGTGCATGTTCGCAGCTAAGGAATAGGCCCTTCTGAGAGTGCTCTTGATAGGCATGGAGGTTGGCTGGAGTAGGCATTGTATTGTCATACTGTTTGCCTCTTCCTCCACGATCTCGAGACCTATCAGCTTATGGATCGCCTTCTTCACTTCCTCTCTTATGGAGGGCACCATCCTCCTACCCCCTAGGTCTATTACAATCGTGTCCACGCCTAAGAGGTACTGTGCCCTTATCTGTCTCTCTATCCCCGCAGGATCCTTTATCACGGCGATACTTCCCCTCTCAACTTCACCCGCCTCGGCGCTCAATAGGAGCGCCCCTCCCTCCCCCTCTGAGAGCTTGATTATCGAACCAGCCTCAAGCCCGTTTCTCTTCACCCAATCCTTCGGGAGCGATAGCAGGAAAGATCCCCCTTTGCTCCTCTGCAACCTTCTATATTCCATAAAACATCCTCAAATCCAATATCTACACTTTATCCATTAAGGTTTTCCCGAGATCTAGATACTACTAAATGATGTAAAAATTGGAGTATTATCATCATTTTTTATCTTCTGGAGTCCTGAATAAATTACTGATCATAATCTGAAAAGAAAGATTCTCAGGGCAAGTTATTGATAAAATTAACATTATGAGCGAGAATTCACGCGCTTCATCTATGCGTAACCCACAAGTGATCCAAACCGATAAGAGCTCCTTTTTCTAAATTTCCCTCGGGTGCCCTGCTTGGGTGAGTCCTTGAAGGCAGCATACAATGCTCTCTTGAATTCAGGGTACCAGCTCTCCCCAGGAGCTTTTCAGCTCCTTAAAGAAGTCCAAAACCCAGAGTCCTTGGTCTCCTGCTTGCTGGAGAAACTCGAGTCGCTCGAGAAGAAGCCGCTAGTAATCGAAAGATCCCACTTAGAATCACTCCTCAGTACGGCTCTGCCTACCAAGACTCCTACCATAACCAAACGCCCCCCGCTCCATTCCATCCAAATTATAAGTGGCTCGGAGGGCGGGTATATTGAGGGCACCACCCAGGACTTCAGGCGCTACTTTATGGACCGCTTCAACCGACTCAAGGAGATGCTGAAGTCAAGGGCGGACATGAGGGATGCGGTCACGCCCTCATCCATGCCTGAAGTGAGCAAGCACACCAAGATAAAGGTCATCGGGATGGTCTCCTCTAAGAAGGAGTTCAAGAACGGAGGCGCGATCATAGAGCTCGAAGATGATGTGGACACCATCAGGATCTCCTTCAGGGGAGATGAACTGAAAAAGAAAGTTTCAAGAGTAATGCTAGACGAAGTTGTCTGCATATTCGGAACCACCTCAAACGGTAAGACTATCTTTGCCGAGGACGTGGTTTGGCCCGACGTGCCCCCTAAGGTAAGGTCCTCAAGGGTAAAGGATAATGTTTATGCCGTCCTAACATCTGACCTTCACATAGGTAGCAAACTCTTCATGAGGCAGCAGTTTGAATCTTTCCTGAAATGGCTCCGCGGGGAAGATGTGGGGGGTCCGCAGAAAGAGATCTCAGAAAACGTCCGCTACCTAATAATAGCCGGAGACATTGTGGACGGCGTGGGTGTTTACCCAAACCAAGAGGACGAGCTACTGATTAAGGACCTGAACAAACAATATGAAGAGGCAGCCTACTACCTTTCCATGGTTCCAGACCACATCAAGATCATAATAATCCCCGGAAACCACGACGCCTCCAGACCGACCCTCCCTTGTCCGCCAATCTACAGGGACTTTGCCGCACCCCTCTACTCTCTTAAAAATGTAATAATGCTCGGGGATCCAGCTGTGGTGAACATAGAAGGCTTAACATTCCTCCTAACACATGGGAAGAGCCTTGACGACATTATTCCAGCCCTTCCCGACTGCAACTTCAAGGAGCCACAGAAGGCAATGGTAGAGCTCTTGAGGTCGAGGCATCTGGCGCCAATCTACGGGGAGAAAACCTCTCTGGCACCAGAGCCAAGAGACAGCCTAATAATCGATCCAGTCCCAGACGTCTTCCACGCCGGCCACGTCCACGTCTGGGGCGTCTCAGAGTACAGGGGCATCCTTGCTATCAACTCCGGCACCTGGCAGAAACAAACTAACTACCAACTCTCAATGGGCATAGAGCCCGCACCTGGGGTCGTGCCCTTGATAAACCTCTCAAACTTCAAGGTCACGACGCTCAACTTCCTGTAGTTCTGTGCTTTTTCGGCAGTCCACTTTTCACACCTTGGTAAAACCCCAAAGTGAGGATGTTATTGGAGATAGTCTTTGATAATGGGCGACTTTCCGCCTTATTCTAGTCTAACTTATGGCTCTACTTATTGCCCTGGCTACCATCCTCGCCAGCCTGAGCGGCTCTGGAAGCTTCCCGAATATGGTCAGCCCTTCCACTATTTTCTTTGCCTCGTCCTTCTCTATCCCCACAGCCTCGATGAAGACCCTCTCCCCCTCGGCAAGGACAACCTCCTCGAGTTGCCCCGCTCCTTCTATGATCTTCAGTCTCCTCTCCCAGTCCTTGAAGTGCTTAATTAGGGCTGCCCTCACCGCTTCTTTGTCGGGTATTTCCCTAAGTACAAAAACTGTCGGCAAACCATGCTCCTTGAGCACTTCCTTTGCATCTATGAGGTTGAACCCTGCGATGGGGACGCTCCCTGCGATTATCACTCCCTCCTCCATCCCTCCCTCTTTGATCGCCTCCTTCAACCTCTCGGTTGCGTCGAGCCCGTCCACCTCAACCCACTTCACTATCAGGCGCTTGGGTCTTATGCCCTCCGCGAATAGAAAAGCTGCTGGTGCCTTCTTATCCACTCCTTTCCTGAAGCTCCCCCCTTCGACCGCCAGAACCCTTAGCATCCACACCACAACTTAATCACTTGTTCAGGAACACCAGCATCCTCGGGTCTTCTTGGAGCGCCTCTTTAAGGTTCGTTGTTGGGATACAAAGGTTGACGACTTTAGTCCTACCATACCTCCCCTTGCTGACCACCTTAGCGGTCGCTATACCGAGCATGTCCAGTTCGTTTATAAGGTCACTTATCCTCCTCTGCGTCAGGGGCTCGAGCCCAAAATTCTTCACCACATTGCAGTAGAGCTCGTACAACTCCCCAGTCACAGAGTTCCTGCCCTTACTCTTCTCCAGTAGATAGAGGCTCAGAATCAGAATCCTCGAGTGGAGTGGCATGGTTCTTATGACCTCAACGACCCTATCCTTCTCGACCTCCTTCTGCGCCTTTCTGACATGCTCTTCAGTGACCTTCTCTTCCCCAGCCCTCTCAGCAAGCTCTCCCGCTACCCTGAGGAGATCCAGCGCCCTCCTGGCGTCTCCGTGCTCCTTGGCAGCCAGCGCAGCACAGAGCTTAATCACTTGGGGCTCTATAACACCCTTCACGAAAGCCCCTTCTGCCCTCTTCTTCAATATGTCCTCTAGCTCCAGCGCGTTGTAGGGAGGGAAGACGAGCTCTTCCTCCCCGAGGCTGCTCCTAACCCTCGGGTCTAAATACTCTGTGAACTTTAGGTCGTTTGTGATCCCTACTATCGAGACCTTCGCCTTGCTCAACTGGTTGTTTATTCTGGTCAAATCATAAAGTATCTTGTCCCCTGTCTTCTTGACGAGGGAGTCCACCTCGTCCAGTATGACGAACATGGAACTGCTATTAGAGTCTAATATCTTTACAAACCTCCTGAAGACCTCTGAAGTGGATAGCCCTGTAAATGGGACCCTTGCATCTATCGCTTCGCATAGGTCAGCAAGGACCCTGTAGTTCGTGTCGTCGTGCTTGCAGTTTATATACGCTATGTTGAGGGCTATCCCCTTCTTCTTGCCCTCTTGGCTGATCTTGTTGAGCACATACTTCGTCACGGCCGTCTTACCGGTCCCAGGCACCCCATAAATGAACACGTTCGATGGTCTAGAACCCCTGAGAGCCGGTGCCAGGGTCTCGGCGAGCCTGAATATCTGGGTCTCCCTATGGGGCAGATCCTCTGGAACGTAGTCCGGTCTCAAAAGATCTCTGTTCACGAAGATCTTCGCGCTCAGAACCCTCTTGAACAGGTCATCCAACGAGTCTCTTTTTTCCACTTTCATCTTTTTTCCTCCAGAGGATGCATTAGAAATAGGGGTCTCTGGAGAGATATATAAGTCTCTGTCTGCAGCAATTGGCATAACAAGGGATGAGTATGATATCCCACGCTTGGCGCCTGAACATCGCAACAATGCTCTTCTTCATGCTCATCCAGGTGGTCGTGCCGCTTATACCAAGATACGCGTTGGTAATAGGCGCCCAGCCGTTTCTCATCGGCCTCGCTGTCTCAAGCGTATCTATAACAGCGATAATATTCAGGCCGATAGGCGGTCTCCTCAGCGATAGATGGTCTAGGAGAAACCTGATGTTATTAGGGTTAATAATGGGCTCTTGCTCCTATGCTATCCTCTTCTTCTCAAAGGACATAACGACCATAATGATCTCGAGGTTGTTAGAGGGTGTAGCCGTCGCATCATTCGTCCCCTCCTCCATAGCCAGCGCCATAGACAGCGCCCCCGAGGGGAGGGTTGGCGAGGCGCTCGGATGGAGGAGCTTGATGATAGGCATCGGCTTTTCGGTCGGTCCAGCCCTTGGCGGTTTCCTCTCCGAACTATTCGGATATGTGACGACCTTCGGAATAACTGCAGCCTCTCTACTCGCCCTAACCCCCTTAATACTCTCCACAGGGGGCGAACCACACAGCAAAAGGGGCGGTTCCTCCTTCGCCGGTCTCAGAGACGGGCGATTTCTGCTCGCTCTGGCAAGCCTCATAATCTATGCCCTGGCGTGGATGGGTCTTCTTACCTTCCTATCGGCCTACCTAAAGCTCTTGGGCTACGGGGATGTGGAGATAGGACTCTTCGTCTCCATCCAAGCCGTAGCGAGCCTCTCCATAAGGGTAATGGCAGGAAGGGCTTCCGACAAGAACCCAAGGCTCATGACGTCGATAGGACTATTCTTCATCTCCCTATCCTTCTTTGCGGTCTACATATTTGAGGTCCCACCACTCCTCTACATCGCCTCGCTAATATTTGGAATAGGCGTAGGGTTCTTCGTTCCCGGATCACAGACACTAGCGCTCGCCAAATCTCCACCAAACAGCAGAGGCTTTCTCTCTAGTATATACACTATGGGAATGGATGTTGGCAACCTGGGCGGTCCAATAATCTTTGGTGCTGTGATAGAGGCATACGGGAGTTACCAGACCGCCTTCGCTATAGCTCCCATCCTTCCTTTCGTATCGGCCATGCTTGTCCTTTTTGCCCCGCTCAAAGAATTATCTGTTGGAACTCCTATTCCTGATAAACAGGAGTCGCCTTCATAAAATAAGTTAAAAAAAGAGACAAGAGGTAAGAAGTAACGCATTAGCCAAGAAATAAGAAAATTAAAAGAAATGAGATAAACCTCTAATACCAATTATTACTGGGGCATCACATGATAACCTTGCGTTATTACAAGGGAACAATACTAAGCGGCAACGTCCGCGTCCCGCACTCAACATGGGACAGCGCCTTGGGCTCTTACAAAGCCTTGGGCATGTATTACAGGGATGCTATAACCTACCTGAAAGAGAGTGGGATCCCGTTTGTTGACAAGGTTATGGATCCCGTCCCTTGCCCTAACCTTACAGCCGATGTGATCCCTAGAGGTTATCAGGTTGATGCCTTATATTCGTGGGAGGATGCTGGCAGGAGGGGGGTTGTTGTCTTACCAACAGGTGCCGGTAAGACCCATGTTGGCATCCTCGCCATCCAAGAGGTTAACGCCCCCGCCATAGTAGTAGTTCCAACCATAGACCTGATGGACCAATGGCGGCGGAGGCTCCATTCGGCTTTCTCCGTGGATGTTGGTGCATACGGCGGAGGGGAGGACACTATTGGACCTCTCACAGTTGCCACCTACGACTCTGCATACCTCAGGGCGGAGGAGCTGGGCAATAGGTTTCCCCTCATAATATTCGACGAGGTCCACCACCTTCCCTCGCCGGGCTACTCCCAAATAGCCGAGCTCTTCGCCTCCCCCTTCAGGCTTGGCCTCACAGCTACCTACGAGAGGGAAGACGGGCTTCACTCCGAACTCCCCAGGCTGGTGGGCGGGAAGGTATACGAGCGGAAGGTCACTGAGATGGCTGGCGATCATCTAGCACCCTTCAAAGTTCAAAGGGTCTACGTGGACCTAACGGGGCAGGAAGAGGAGGAGTACAGGAGGAGTATCTCTACGTTCAGAGAATACCTGGCGAAGAGTGGTCTGAGGCTGAGGACGCAGAAGGACTTCCAGCGTCTTGTGATCATGAGCGGCAGGGATCCAGAGGCAAGGGAAGCACTCCTATCAAGGAACAGAGCCATGGAAATAGCCCTAAACTCTTCCAATAAGGTAGAAGCTCTCCGCAAGATACTCTCTACCACCAACGAAAAGGCAATAGTCTTCACCCAACACAACCAGCTGGTATACCGCCTCAGCAAGGAGTTCCTGATACCTGCCATAACCCACGAGACCCCGAAGGACGAGCGCTTCGAGATCCTGAAGGGTTTCAGGGAGGGGAAGTACAGGGTCATAGTGACCTCAAAGGTCTTGGACGAGGGCATAGACGTGCCCGACGCGTCACTTGGCATAATCCTCAGCGGCACAGGCTCAAAGAGAGAGTTCATACAGCGCCTCGGGCGCCTATTGCGCAAGGTTGAAGAAAAGGAGGCCAGGCTCATTGAAATAGTCTCCCGATCAACAGCAGAGGCAAACACGAGCCGCAGGAGGAGGGCTGCGCTTTAATGCTCCCATCAGAGCTACTGGTCGCCAAGACCTTCAAAGGCACTGTAAGACCTTGCTATTTAGCGCCGACCCCACAGCTCCTGAATTTGGCCCAGACCATAATAGAGATCTACAACAATCACCTAGGAAAAAAGCGCTCCCAGCTGCGCTCTCAGCTAAGGCTTTTGGAGTACGGCCCTCACAACTTCCGTCTTATCAGGGGCTTATCAACGGTCTTGGACAGGTTCTCGGGTTTCGTCACAGAGAGTCCAATAGACCCACAGATCATCAGGAAGACTATCTTTGCCCTCTCCAAGGGCTTTGTACCATCCCCCACAAAAAAGCAGGAGATAATCTTAAAGGCTTCAGAGATGCTCAATGTCCCGCCAGAGTGGATCGAGCGGTACATGTGGAGCGACCTGGAGGGGGAACAGATCTTAAAGTCATTCACCCCTCCCACACCAAAGGAGCTCCTGGCGCACTATAACCTATCCCTCACACAGACCCTTCTCTTCAAGTCAAAGTTCGTCGAGTTTTCCGTGGAGGGGAACTGGAAGAGGATCTTCAGGTCCATAAAGAGGCTCGGTCTCATGTACTCCATATCTGGATCGCCTGGCAACTACAATGTGGCAGTGGAGGGCCCCATATCTATCATCAAGATGACCGAGCGGTACGGGACGAGCCTCGCGAAGCTCCTCCCAGAGATCCTAGCATCAAAGAACTGGAGAATCCATGCGCAGATAATCGGCAGGGGAAATAGACTCTTTAACTTCGAGCTTAAATCCTCAGAGGGCGTTCATTTTCCGGATCTTATCCCTGAGGTAGAGACCTATGACAGCTCAATAGAGGAGTCCTTCGCCAAAAGGTTTTCCTCGCTGGGCAGCAAGTGGCGACTCCTGAGGGAGCCGGACCCTATACCGGTGCCTGGCGGCGCAATGATACCTGACTTTGCCTTTGAGCTCCAAGGGAGGAGAGTCTACCTCGAGATAGTCGGCTTCTGGACGTCCGAATACATAAAAAAGAAGATCTCTAAGCTCCATGCTGTACGCGATCACAACCTCATAATTGCAGTAGATGTTGATCTGGGCATCTCCGGCGAGATACCTGGCGATGTCATAACCTTCAGGGGAGAAGTCCCGCTGAAGCCCATATTGGATCGCCTTGAGACGGAGGAGAGGGCTATGGTCGCATCTGAATTAAACAGACTGGAACGTTTGCCTTTGGTTGTCGATGGACCATTGGTACACGTGGGCGATCTTGCAGCTAACCTTGGCGTCTCGAGGGTCGCTCTTCTTAAGAGGCTCTCAGATAGCCCGCCCGGCGGCTACGTTTTAGTCGGCGAAGACCTGATCCGCAAAGACCAGCTGCAAAGGCTCGCATCTAAGATCACCTGCGGATCTCTGGAGGAATTGGTCAGGAAGCTTAGGAGCGAGGGGATTAGTGACCCGATCGCCCTCATCTACCACCTCGGCTTCACCATCAAGTGGCGGGGGTTGAACTCTGCGGAGGTTGTAAAGTCTCAAAACAGCAAGTAAGGCAGGAAAGATCAAGTGGCTTTAGCCTAACCGTGCCACAAGATGGTTCTCAGACCGTCCTTAAATGACTACAGTTTCAATACTGTGGTCTGTAATCCCGCGCCATTTATGTTCTTTGTACAGATTCTGAGAGTGCCCGATTGATTAACTTCCTCAATATCATCAACCTAGCGGCAAATTCCGGGTGTGCTTTGAACCAGCCCCTGTTGGCTGGTGATGGGTGTGGGAGAACGATCGCGGTTCTGCCCCTGAATTCGTGGTCTTCGAATACTAGATCTTCAAAATTCCTATTTGGAAAAGCCCAATAAGCCGCATACCTCCCAAGCATCACAAAAAGTCTAGGGGAGAGATATGAGAGCTCTTCTCCCAGCCACATATCTGCGCAGACCCGCGGGGGCGGCATATCCCCTCCTTTCCCCCTGCCAGGGTAGCAGTGCGCTACGCCAGTGATGTAGAAGATATCTGGGTTGAAGAACGTCCTTTCTTGGACTCCGAGCCACTCGATGAGCCTCCTGCCGCTGGCATCGGGGGTCTCTAAATCTTTTGAGAAAGGTCTGCCGCAGAGAGCTGCGCTCATGGAGGGAGCTTGCCCTATCACAACTATTCTTGCCCCCTCCTTCCCCCAGACTACGGGCTTTGGCTCTAACTTGAGACCAAGAACATCTCTGCAGTACCTGCAGCCCCTCAACCTAGACTGAAACTCAAGCAGCCCCAAGATGCCTCCCCTACGGATATCTTGACTTTTGACCTTGTCTGCAAATCATCCTCTCCACGCCTTGTGGATAAATGTTCTACCCTTAATAATAATTCAAAAGTCTTATTGCAAACTCATCCTCCTATAGACGATGCACATTTCATGACCCAAAGTTGTGGCTTTATCGAAAACTTTTCTCGAATTGACAGCAGGCGACATAACAGTACACAGGATCTCCTTCTATGATTCCTTCTTTTTTATGCATAATTCTGTTTATATAAAAACATAAGAATAGTGAATTGACGAGAATATTGCTATGAATAGCGCTTGGGGTTTTCACAAATTTATAATTACATCTATGTAGATGTATTAGGTGGTGTTTATGGCAAGAAAAACAACCATACTCCTGAGAGAGGATGTGTACCAAGCTCTTAAAGAAAAAGCTGGTGGAAGAAATGTTTCGAACTTAATAAATAAAATTCTCATCGAATACTTTTCTAAAAAAGAGAGCATGTTTGGCACAATGAAAGCCGCAGATATAAGCGATCTCCGAGATCATAGGGAAAGGACATGAGATACGTCATAGATTCTTACGCGTGGATAGAGTATTTCATGGGAACCAAATCAGGAGAGGTAGTAAAACCAATTATTGAGGGTTTGGAAGAGAAAATAACTCCCACAATTTGCCTTGCTGAGGTTTACTCAAAAACCCTCAAGGTAGAAGGAGAAGAGCAGGACAGACAGATAAAATTCATCAAGGAAAGAAGTGCCCTAGCTCCATTAGACGAAGCAGTTGCCATAAAAGCTGCAAAAATAGATGTTAGTATGAAGAAAAGAGTTGAGGGTTGGGGACTAGCTGATTCCATAGTGTATGCAACAGGAATAATGAAAAGAGCCGAGATAGTTACGGGAGATGCCCATTTTAAAGGACTTAAAAATGTTATCTTTATAAAATAGTAAATTTCAGTGACGCTCTGCCACCAAAAAGGTCTTCGACTTTTTACTTTTTGTAGTCTCTTTCCTTTGAGCTACGCATTTTAGTATGGTATTTATTTAACTATTTATTTAACATCGTAAGCGGGAAACCCCACACTATTCGTAGGTTGTGCATCTTATACTGATTGATTATATCCTTACAGACTCTATCGCGAGTTTGCTAAAAAGATCAAAAAGGTTTAAGGAAGTCCCAGTTTTCGTGAAATTAAAAGCATAATATTCTCAATAATAGCCAGAATCTCTTCGAGCACCATTTAAAGCATTTTATTCGTATATTTTTTGGAGTTTGCGATTATGTCTTACGAATTAATAGAGATATTGAAGAAGCGTGCGGAGTCATTCCTCAAGAACTCGGAGAGGCTGATCCAAGAGCAGTAATGGGACCTCGCTGCCTTCAATCTGGAGCAGTACTGCCAACTAATACTCAAGTATCTCCTATTATTGAAAAAAGGGTATGTGAGGACACACTCCTTAAGAAAACTCATCCGGGAATTGGGCTCTATAAAAGGGGAAGTTATGAGACTTGTAGAAAATGAGAAGTGCCTCCACTACATAGCCCCGACTTGAAGAGGCTTACATCGCATCGAGATACCTCCCATATTCTTATGAAGTCAAGAGCCTATACAAATTCGTCTTGGAAGTATTCAAATCTGCTGTTGAGGGCTGGTGACCAGTGGGCAGTCTTGAGGCACTGAAAGACTACATGGAAGTCGCTAAGCGCGTTAAACATATCGTCCAAACCATCGACCCCAACGCAAAGGTTTACGCCTTTGGCTCGGCAGTCAGTGGGAGTCACTGCCTCGAGGAGCTTACGAGACCTTGGCACGTCCATATAGACAACTATTGCAACTACATGACGGGCTACTGCGGCGGGCTCACTCACAACGACAGCCCAGCAGCTTCAGGTCACTGCCAATAGCCTCAAGTCCAGTGTCGACTCGCTGCAAGCCACGGTCGCTCAACTGCCTGCCTTCTACGCCTTCGCGTTCATCGGCATAATAATTGCCGTAATCGCTGTCATCCTTGTCTACAGAAAAATGGCCAAGTGAATAAAACCTTAACTTCCCTCTTTTTTTTATTTTTATAGGTTTATTGCCTTCTATGCATTTTCTAGTCAAAAGCTTCCATGCTTTAAGAGTATTATTTGGAACCCGACATATTTTAATTAAGATTATCGAATTTTGATTTTTTATTGTTGTTTCGTAACATTTTACATCATCATTGTTGTATCGTTATGACCTCAGGTCGGTATCCTCTTTGCTAACACTAGCGCTAAAAATGCCTTCAGGGCATCCCCTGGAAGGAATGGGGCGACGCCAGACCAAAACGCAAGGTTGAAGTCCCACCTGAGCCAATAAGAGAGCACCGCCCACCCCATCCCAAATATTATGGAAACGCAGATCACAAGGGATACTGCTTTTGAGAGCCTTCTCTCGCTGAACCTTTCAAGAAAGAGTCCTGAAACAAAGCTTCCAACCAGAAAACCAAGTATGTACCCTCCGGTTGGTCCGAGCAGAGCCCCATACCCTGACATACCCCTTGAAAACACAGGCAGACCCGCAAGCCCCATCAATATGTAGACCACCTGACTTACGAAGGCATTTCTCTTCAAAACCAGGACTGACAGGTAAACAAAAAAAGTTTGGAGCGTCAGTGGCACATATAATATCGGAATGGAAATCCAGGCGCCGACCGCCGTCAGAGCCGCAAATAATGACGATAATGCAATCACTCTGCTTTTTGCCCGAATCTGCAACATAGAGACCGAAAAAGGAAATTTGTTAACTATATATAAGTATTTGGTTAACATTTTGGATTTTTCCGATCCGCCTGTCATGCCCTTGGGAAGCTGATTTTAAGCATTGTGTTAGAGCTCAGGCCAATATGGGCGTTCCTCGTAAAAACCGATAGGCTCTCCCTGCAAATGTTAGCGTAGTGGCCTTGAAATAGTCTTTCGAACTCTAGTGGGAAGCCCGCGCCAACCTTCAGAATAGGAGCTGGGAAAAATGAATTTTCAACAAACTTGAAAATCATTTTTCAAAACTCACTAGACTGGGAGGGGATGTTTGCATAGCATTGGTAGTTAAAAATTGTTAAATAAATGATTTTTCCTCACAATAGATCTCTAAAAAAAGTCAAACTAACTCTTCCATCAGCGCCCTTCTTACTTTTTTCTTGCCTCATTCAAAGCTCGAACAATCAGCTCCCTAGGTGGAACGCCGCTGTAACCCCGATCAGTCCTGTAGACTCTGCAACCGAGCACTGGAGGGTCGTTCCGCCTATCCATTTCAATATCCAGACCGTTTATTTGAATGGTTGGAGAACCCAAAAAGTGGTATTTCTTGGCATCCTCTTCTGATTCAATTTCTTTAACTTCAATTTTCTCATAAAGACCTTTATCCCTTAAAACCTCTTTTAGTAGATTCAATGAGGGCTCAGCATTGGGGCACCCCTTTATGTACAAAAATCTAATCTTCAAACAACTATCCCCAACCATATTTGATAAATAAGTTTAGCCAAACCCTTAAGATCTTCGCCTAGAATAAATGAATTTCCTTGCAATTCCCGTAGCCCAAAAGCCTCTACTTTAGGAATGCCTCTCTAAACTGCTAAGTCTCCACCATCTCCTTTTGGATTTATTGGCAATTCCCACGGTCTGGTGAATCTCGAAATTTCTCGTAAAAATTACCTTGAAGTGGAGCCCCAGAGGGGGTTTGAACCCCTGACCAACGGTTTACAAAACCGTCGCTCTGCCGGGCTGAGCTACTGGGGCTTAACCCTTACGTGACTTAACCTTTTTAATGGAAACTCACTTTAAAAATTTATCTTTTTTTGGGTAAGGGTGCCCTTGTTGGCAAGAGAAATAACGACTCTCCATGACCTCTAATAATAGGTAACTTTCTTTGGAAGGGAGTTTTTGCCGAGAGAGTTAAATATACGCTCGATAAAGAATTCAACGCCGCCGGGGTGGCTTAGCCTGGCTAAAGCGCCGGACTCATAATCATTCAAAGGGGACAAGGCGCTTTGTGACGGGAAATCCGGAGATCGCGGGTTCGAGTCCCGCCCCCGGCACTCTGTTTACAATCATAAAAACTAAAACTGAAATTAAAATTGGAATTTGGTTTAGTCAACAATAAACGTTATATATTTAAACATTTTATTTATTTATCAAACGGCGGTTTAAATGATAGCAGAAAAAGTGAACATTATAAAAGAACCTGATTGGAAAAGTCCAGTCTTGAACCGCTGGCTTGGAGGAATTGTTCGGTACGGAACTCGTGCGGTCTACATGAGTGCCTTTCGGATCTTCCTCGAGTACACCAAACTCACGCCAGAACAACTGATTGAAGAGGCACTGGAAGATGCAAAACGAGACCCGCGTGAGAAGACGGACATAGTCAAGCAGAGGCTTATAGGCTTCTATAACTGGCTCACCACAGAAGCACCCAACAGGTTGACTGGCGGGAAGGGCTTAAGCAGTAAGCTAGGACATACATACGTGAACGCCGTCAGGAGCTTCTACGACACCTTCGGCGTGGTTGTTAAGTTAAAGGGCAGGAGCGCCCTGCCGAAGCCGAGGGTCGCAAATAAGAGGATGAGACTTACTAACATGGATGTAAAACGCCTTGTGGATCACTGCAGGAGTCCAAGAGACAGGGCGATAATCTTGACCATGTTTCAGAGCGGGATGGATGTCTCAACGCTCTGTGATCTGAAGTACGGAGATGTGACTGATGGTCTGATGAAGAATGAGCACCCACTTAGACTAAACCTCTACAGACCCAAAACTGGAGTACAGTATTTCACCTTTCTGGGAAGAGATGCCTGTGAAGCGATAAGAGCTTACCTGAACGACTTAAAGGCTAAAGGCATTACATTAAGTCCGAACGATCCGCTCTTCCTTAAAGAGGGTACAAAGGCATTAACCAAAGAAGGCATCACACCCGATCTGGTTCAGCTATTGATGCGCGAGTTGGCAATCAAGACGGGTTTTGTAGACAAGAACATGAACGGTAGGGCAATCAACCCACTTTCACCCCACGCATTGAGGGAAAGCTTTGGCTCTATCATGACTGGTAAGGGCGTACCCAGAACAGTGGTGGACTTCTGGCTCGGGCATGAGATAGGTGAGATGGCTGAAGCCTACCAGGAGGCTCAGTTTGAAGACGTGAAGCGCATGTACCTGGAGCGGGAACCATTCATCAGCATAAACACAGGTGGAGAGTTGGAGGAAAAACTCAGGCGAGAGATAGATGAAAAGAATAGGCAACTCCAATCCCTGGTCAACGGCTTAACTGCTGAGAACTTAGAGCTGAAACAACGCATGCAAAAACTCGAGGGAGCACTCATCGCAATACAACAGGAAATTCAGAACTTCAAGTACAATTTCAGTACCCAGCAGACTTAAAACATTCAAAAAAGGCTGGACTGTGTTGGTGGTCGCTGAAGATAGATTTCTTCTACTCTCTTAATGAGTTCTTGATGCCTCTTTTGTAAATTCTCGAGGTCCCATCTCTGAAATTCCTCTACGAGTTTTTGTGTTAACCTGAAAGGTGAACATTGTTTCTTGATGTATACTTCTATCTTTTTGTTAAAATCAAGGTTACCAGCAGAAGAGTTTTTACTACCGCTTAAAAGAACGAGATTTCCAAGTTTATTAGTCCACTTCTTTCTTGCGGTGTCATCAAAAATTCTAACCCATTCACTTTTTTCTTGTGGAGTGACTGGAAGAATATGCTCAACAGTAACTGGTCCTGAATATCCTTGGAAAACTGTTAAATCCCACAATTCCATGTCCAACCTTAACAACGTATATTTTGCAAGTTTGCCACCTTTCAATTTGTAAAATTGTTCATTATCAAGAACGGGTTCAATTATTTTTTGAATCTCTGATGGATTATTGAAGTCTATGTATCTGGTTTTTTGTGTTGGTAAGGGTTTATACAAAATCATCCTGTTAAGCATCTCTCGGATTTTTACTATCGTCTATCGCCTGAATAACTCTGCAGAAACTTGTTATC
>JACIVQ010000023.1 GCA_014361445.1 Methanosuratincolales archaeon
CAGACCTCAAACGCGCCTCGACCCCAAGCGAGGCTGCAAGGGTCAGGAAGGGATTCATGGGGCGGCTTTCTTCACTGATCAGGGGACTGGAGGAGGACTTGTCTACTCTATCCTCTCTCAGGGAAAAGATGAAGGATCTACCAGCCGCAGACCCGGATACCCCCACCGTGATATTGGCAGGGTACCCAGGGGTTGGCAAGTCCACAATAGTGAGGGCGATCTCCTCTGCAAAGCCAGAGGTCCGCTCTTACCCTTTCACAACAAAGGAGGTGATAATCGGTCACGTCGAGGTCGGGGGCAGACGGCTGCAGGTAGTCGACACGCCTGGTCTCCTCGACAGACCGCTTGAAAAGAGGAGCAAGACTGAGATGCTCGCGATCTCTGCGCTGAGCCGCCTCCCAGGGCTGGTCGCCTTTATAGTGGACGTCTCCGAGTCTAACGGCTTCACCCTCAATGACCAGAAGTCCCTCTATGACGAACTGAGGAGAACCCTCAGCAACAACAAGTTCATCACATTTTTCAATAAGACCGACATATCAACACCCTCCCAGATAACCTCCGCCGAGTCCATATTTGGCCCATGCAATAGGATGGCTGCTGCCAAAGGACAGGGACTGGAGGCTTTCATCAATTCTGTCTTAACCGAACTACAAGAGAATAGGGCGAATACACCCCATTTTGATTAAGCAAACGCCAACAAATCTGCAACTAGAAATTGACTAAGAATAAGAATAATATGTCCGCTAAGAAGGTTAAGAATGCTAAAAAATCTAGAATATAGAAAATGTCAAGGTCAATATAAATGTAAATGTCGACGTCGAATGTTACTATTACTGTAAATTTTAATTATAAATCGTCTTAAATTTAAGGAACACATAATGGAATGAATCAAACTAAAAGATCAAATGGGCGATGATGGACCTTAGTATATGCCTGCCCCCTCCACCCCTAAGGTCGCGGAGCCTCCGGGTCCTTTATCCACCGACCACTTCACCCCCAGGAACTTTTCCGTCAGCCAGATCATCGTCTCTGCATGCATGGTCAGCTCAGTCACCCCGATCTCAGACCGCCCCTTTGCCATCGCCATGTAAATGATGAGCATGTCCCCGAGGTGTCTATCTACAGCCATCCCTGTCTTCAACTCTGCCAGGAGCTTTTCAGCAGCCTCCCTGCCCACCTCCTCGGCCCTCTTCTCCCTTGCCCCAAGGGCGTCTGCGCCTATGTTTGGTCCACCCTCAATCTCTGCCCACAGGGCTACCCCGCTGCCAGGTCCCTCCCCCTCGCCTCTCTCTTCGGCCACCCTGACATCCTCAACCCCAGCACCCTTTATGATTCTGATCGCAGACGATGCC
The DNA here is from genome assembly GCA_014361445.1 of Methanosuratincolales archaeon. GTDB lineage: Archaea > Thermoproteota > Methanomethylicia > Methanomethylicales > Methanomethylicaceae > WYZ-LMO10. The sequence continues at coordinate 1,353 of JACIVQ010000023.1, forward strand.
TGCCTGCTCGCCACATGCGCCGGCAGACTTGTGCAATGAGAGATGCCCCTCACAGCCATTACCCTGCCTCTTTTCACAGCGGTCATGGGCGAGAGAGCCTTGGCAGGTCTAACTGCCAAAACAACCCTCCCTCCTCCTCTGGGATAATGTCCTCTTCTCAGGAGCTCCACACTACAGTCCAAGCCCATCCTCCTGAACGCATCAACAGCTACATACTTGAAGTAGTCCACGGTCGGGCTCCACGGCACGTCTGTGCCCCCTATTATAGTCACTTCTGACGGTCTTTTAGCGAAGGAGAGTATCGGCAGAAGCGTCTGCATGACCAGGGTCACGCTGCCGGCGGTCTTTATATCGAATGTGTACTCCCCCCCAAGTACTTCTTTTGGCTCAAAATAGACCTCCATGCTACCTATTGAGAGCCCTTCCACAAATGCGCCCGAGACCTCTGCCGCCGCCTTTAAAGCTGTCATATGTTGTGGCTGCAGCCCTGGCTTGGGCCTTCTTCCCCTTATGTTGAAGACCCTGATTGGTCTACTGGTTAGGCAAGAAAGCGCCACTGCGCTCCTCAGGAGCTGCCCCCCGCCCTCCCCGTAAGAACCATCCAATTCCAGCGCTGCGGGCATGAGTTAATCTTTTCTATGTACAAAATTTAACTCTATTGGCGAATAGCCATACTCCCTTGGTATCAGGAGAGTGACCGAAACGCCCATTAAGATCTCCACGATCAGGCTTGGCTCCGATTGGTTCTCTTTAGCTTACACCCACGACCTCCGCCTGATAGCCAACTCCATTCCAAGCACCAGCCCTGAAGAGTCCCATGCGTCTTTGATCAAATCTTTGAGGATAAGGAATGTGAGGGAGTACTCTGAGTCTGTGCCCGATCCGAAAATTGTCGATCAGTTCACATCAGCCTTGGACTCTGGGGTTGAGCACATCAACCTCTCATATGATGGAATGCCCCAATTTCAGAAGCGGGTACTCGCCATTACTGCCATGATACCTAAAGGTATGGTTGCCACATACCGTAGCATAGCTGCCGCCCTTGGCAAGCCGAATGGGCAGAGGGCAGTCGGAAATGCCCTTGCCAGGAACCCGTTCCCAGTCATAATACCCTGCCACAGGGTAATCAGATCAGACCTATCTCTAGGGGGCTATTCAGGCACCGGCGGGGCAAAGATCAAAGAAAGCCTTTTGATCCGGGAGGGGGTCAAAATCCAGAATGGCAGGGTCATGGAGAGGTTTCTCCTGGCCTCAGATATGTTATCTTATCGCTCCTCGTTATGTCCCTGAGCCTCTCAACCCCGCCAATGCTCTTTATGACCTTAACTACGGCTGGTGGTACCAGACTCTCCCAGTCCTCCCCGCTAAGCATCCTCCTCCTTATCTCGGTCCCAGAATACTTCGCCCTGTCAAAGAGGGGCTGCTCCCTGGCCTCTATCCCTCCCTCTCTGAAGAGCCTCCTTGCGAGCGGGTTCCCGGTGTAGACTACATCAAAGTGGGGGGTCAAGGATCTGACGTGCGTTACCCACAGCGCGTTGTTCCAAACGTCGGGAATCGGGATTATGTAGCTGCACCTCTCAATCAGCCCCTCCTCCCTGAGCGCGCTCGAGATCATCGTTATCCTCTCGCCAGCTGTGAATGGGTTATCTATGGTGTGGCTTATCTGCGCGCTCCCTATGCCTATGATGAGGTCGTCCGCCTCCTTCAGTATGCACCTAATTACCTCTAAATGCCCCTTGTGGAACGGCTGGTATCTTCCTATGAGGAGCGCCCTCAACCATCCCCCCTCCAAACATGCTATAAATATTAGGTCCCTTCATGGCTTTAACGCTGTCGGAAGACCTCCTGTCCGGTCATTGTGAGAACTCAAGGATCCACGATCGCGAAACGCCTCCCAACAGTCAGGCCAGTAACCTCCTTGGCACTGCCCTCCCTGATGGAGATCTCATAGTGACCGCTGCTGCCCTTTATAATTAGGATCTCCCCTTCCCTACCTTCGGAATATGTCATAACGCATCTCGCCCTGAGCCTCTTACCTTCGAACTCTATAACATACTCTTTTTTGGTCAAGTCACCTTCCAGTAGGCTAGTCACAAGGTTTCCAAAGCGGTCAACGAATAGAACCTCGCCTTCAGCCCTCCCCTCACCAACGGTCCTGAAGAACTCCAACTCTTTGACATTATCGATTTTACCGCCTACCTTTTCAAATTCGCCCCCATTCGCCAAGAAGGCTGCTACGGGCGAAAATATATCTCTACCGTGAAAAGTACTCGATATCTCTTCCAAGAAGAGTTCCCTATTCGAGATCTCCCTTATCTCAACCACCCCATCCTCCCTCGCGGCAGGAACCAGCACACCGTTGTCAGGACCTACAAAGTAGTAGTTCCTGCTCTTGACCGCGATCGCCCTCCTCTCCGAGCCTACACCAGGATCAACAACTACCACATGCACGGTACCTGAAGGGAAGTACTTATAAGATGAATAGAGTACGAAGGCTCCGCCCTTCACATCAAAAGGCTGCACATCTGTCCCCAGGTCGATTACCTCCACCCTGGGTGCTATCCTCTTGATCACCCCCTTCATAATGCCCACATAATGTCCGTCAAAATCTGTGGTCAGCGTAACTATCATAATCCACACCCGGAGAAACCTATATAATCTCCTTAAATAATCTCATACAGAGGTGCCTTATTTGAGTCTGCCTCAGCTAATAATGCTTCCCGGTCCAACAAACGTCCCCCCAAGGGTCTACTCAGCGATGTGCAAACCCATGATAAACCACAGAGGGGCAGAATTCCATGATATATTCTCACGTTTACTTGAGAACGCCAAAAGGGTCTTTCAAACCGAGAACGACTTATTTGTCCTCACCTCCTCCGGAACCGGCGGGGTTGAATGTGCCGCGAGCAACATACTGCTCCCCGGGGAAAAGGTCCTCGTCCCTGTCTTTGGTACCTTCAGTGAGAGGCTATCAGACGCCTTCAAGGTCTACGGAGTTAAGGTCGTTGAGCTCAAGGTTGAAATGGGGAAGACTCCGACCAAAGAGGCCATCTCCTCCGCCCTCGAAAATGACCCCGAAATAAAGGCAGTTGCAGTGGTATACAACGAAACCTCGACTGGAACCACGGTCAGGGATCTCCCGGAGATCGGGAGGATTGTCAAGGATCGTGGTCTCCTCTTTATAGTGGACGCCATATCTGTTCTGGGCGGAGACGACCTGCCCACAGACAAATGGGGCGTGGACGTCTGCATAACCGCGACCCAGAAGTGCCTCGCGACGCCACCAGGTCTGGCGCTAATCTCTGTCAGCAAGGACGCCTGGAAGATGATCGAGAGGGCCAAGCCCAGGACCGAATATTTTGATCTCATAAAGTACCGGAAGTTCAGGGACGAGAAGAAAGAGACGCCCTTCACACCCGCCGTGAACCTGATCTTTGCCCTCGACGAGGCCCTCCAGATGATCTTGGAATATGGTCTCGAGAGGTGGATAGGGCGGCACAAAAAAGCCTCTAAGGCTTATTACTCTGCATTCTCTGCCATGGGGCTAACGTTCTTTGCCGAAGAAAGGAGCAGATCAAACGTGGTGATAGCCGTAAATACGCCTGCCGGCGTGACCTCAAAAGACCTCAGAGAGATCATGCGGAAGAAGTACGGCGTAGTGGTAGCAGGGGGGTTTGGCGCGTTGAAGGACTCAATATTTAGGATAGGGAATATGGGCGTAATAACTCCAAAGGAAGTCCTGACGACGATCTCCTCGGTGGAGGCATCGCTCCAAGAGCTGAATTACATTACTAGCCCCGGGTCTGGGATCAGCGCAGCCCTCCCATTCTTAAAGGACCTTTGATACTCTTCGCAAGGAATCCTTTGCCCTCACTCGGCGGGAATTACTTCCGGAAGGGAGTGGCACCTGACAGTGTTCTGAGTGAGTAGAGATAATTGATGAATAACTATCTTGAATGATTATTTCCCCCAACCTTCATTACGCGCCCTATCATCTCAAACTTCTGTACTTGTATATTATGGAACACGTCCCTTCGAGGCTGACCATGCAAGGTCCTATTGGGTGGTTGGGGGTGCACTCCTTGCCGAACAACGGGCAATCCTCTGGCTTAATTAAGCCCTTTAGAACTTCACCACACCCGCACTCCTCTGGCATGTAGTCCGCTGAGGGCGCCACAAGCCCAAACTTCTTGGAAGCATCGAACTCTTCAAAGCGCCCCCTGAGCCTCAGCCCTGATGACTCTATACTACCTATGCCCCTCCACCAAGCGTCTGCAACCTCAAAGACCTCGCCTATGGCTTTCAGAGCTATAACGTTTCCTTCTTCCCTTACAGCCCTGGTGTACTCGTTGTCCACTCCACACCCTCCCCCCTTGACCTGCCTCACAATGCTCAATATTCCCAGCAAAACGTCCAGCGGCTCGAACCCAGCCACCACCATCGGCTTCCTGTATCTCTCTGCCAGCCCCCTGTAGGGCTTCACGCCAATTATGGTAGAGACGTGTCCGGGGCAGATGAACCCGTCCAAACTCAGCCCAGATTTAAGTAGAAACTCCATCGCCGGCGGTATCAATTTATGTGTACTGAATATGCTGAAGTTCTCAGGAGGCCCCCTCAGTATCTCCACCGCTGCCATGGGCGCGGTCGTCTCAAACCCTATGGAGAAGTGAACGACCTCCTTGTTTCTCTCTTGCCTTGCTATCCTGACCGCCTCCTCTATACCGTAAACCAGCCTTACATCTCCGCCTCTTGCCTTCGCCTCAGATAGGGAGGTCCTATTGCCAGGGACCCTTATCACATCACCAAAAGTCGTGACTGTTACGCCCTCTCTCATTGATAGCTCTGCGATCATATCGATCTCGCTCCCAGGCGTCACGCAGACTGGACATCCAGGTCCGGCGACAACCTCAATGTTACTCGGCAAAAGATCCCTGATCCCGAAGTGTGTGATAGTCCATTCATGGGTTCCGCAGACATGCATAATCCTGAGAGTTATCCCCTTGGACTCCTCCTTGATCTTCTCAGTCACCTTCTCCACAAGTTTCCTGTCCCTAAACTTTGATAGCAACAGCCGATTACCCCTCTGCGAGAACCTCTTTCCACGTCTTCAAGATCTCTTCAGCCTCATCCTCCCTGATCTTGGCTATGGCGTATCCGGTGTGTATGAGAACATAATCTCCAACATTAACCCCTGCATCTGCGACCAGAGCAAGTGAAGCCTCCCTCTTCACCCCGCCTATTTCTATCTCAGCCCTGTCTCCCTCAATCCTCACCACCTTAGCGGGTATCGCGAGGCACAAAACAGACACCTTAAAAAGCAAAAAACGTTATCTCTAAGTAAAACTTTGTGGTGGTAGCCATGGCGAATACAATTACTATTCTTGCCCTCTCAGACATACATGGCAAGGAATCCTCCCTGAGATCGATCTTGGAGTCCTCTCTGAACTCTTACAGGATAGACGCCATCTCCATCTCCGGAGACATAACCCACTTTGGGTCGTCAGAAGATCTCAAAAAAATCCTCGGGATAATAAGCGAGGCTGGGAGACCGTTCTTCTACGTACTGGGTAACTGCGACCCTCCGGAGTTTAAAACTGGTATCAATTCCTTGGGCATATGCCTCGAGGCAAATTGCCACAAAATTGGGGAGGTTGCCTTCGTTGGCTCGGGAGGGTCAACGCCAACGCCCTTCGAGACCCCCTTCGAGGTGGAGGAGGATACGCTCATCCGGAACATAAGCGGTGCCCACTCAAAGTGCGGGTGCTCGATCACCTACTTGGTCACCCATAACCCTCCCCTTGGAAGTGTGGTGGACCTGACAAGGGGCGGGACACATGTTGGGAGCAAGGCACTCCGCGACTTGATCCTGAATCTCTCCCCAAGGGTATTCCAGTGTGGTCATATACACGAGGCGCGCGGCAAGGAGACAATCGGAAAAACACTCGTCTTCAACCCAGGTCCTGCAATGAGGGGGAACTATGCTATAGTGACGATAAGCGGTGAGAATGTTGACGTCCAGCACTGGACAGCGTAACTCTTTCTACACAGAAGCTATCCGCTACATCGAGGCAATGTGTAGGGCAGCCTTCGACGATATAGGCTCCCACGGATGGGAACATGTGGAGAGGGTTCGTGCACTGTGCAAGAAGATAGGAGAAAATGAGGGGGCTGACCTGCTGGTCCTGGACCTGGCCGCCCTCTTCCACGACGTAATCCGCGTGAGCGAAGATCATGCCGTGCAGAGCGCAGAGTTCGCACGTTCTGTACTCTCGGCTATGGGCTTTGGTGAGGGCATCTGCAACGCGGTCTACGAAGCCATAGCAAGCCACAGCTACTCGAGTGGAAGGGTTCCCAAGTCGCTCGAGGCAAAGGTGCTGTCCGATGCGGACAAACTCGACGCGATGGGCGCCACTGGCATATACCGGACCATCCAGTACAACGCAGAGCGGGCTCTGCCCCCTACCCGAATCCTCGAACACGTGAGGAAGAAACTCCTCAACCTGCCGTGCCTCCTCCACACCAGTTCCGCAAAGGAGATTGCAAAAAAGAGGATCGCAATAATGGAGAATTATGTTCGGTGCTTTGAGGAGGAACTCTTGGAAACAAGCATCTCAAGGTAAGACTCTGTGGTGAGCTTATCTTTATCTATCCCAAGCATCTCCGAGACTCTCAACAATCTATCCTTCAACCTTTCCGCCTCCTCCAGCGAGTCCCCCTTCATTAAAACCTCCATCTCCACAAACCTCCCCAGCCCTTCCACATCGTCCAGTGATACCAGTACTCCCTCAACCAGGAACTCCCTCCTCCTCTTCTTTATAACAAAAGCCTTCTCAAAGCCAAGCCTCTCGAGCAGGCTCACAGTACCATCAGGATCCTCCAGACCTACTTCGATCTCCTCTCTCATCTTCGCCCCAGCCCCAACCCTCCTACCCTTGAAAGTCAAGGTGTAGTTCTCTCCCTCCCTCCGAAGCCTCAGGGCCTCGTCCCTCTCTGCGAAATCCCTACATGGGTGCCTGAAATAGATGTCCTCCTGGAATACCTCCCTTAGGCGCTTACCGCCCGCCCTCTCGATCCTCTCAGTCAGGTCCTCTTCAACCTCAGCCTTCACCTCAACCTCTCTTCCCAAATAACCCCCACCCAGAAATCATTCCCTCCTGCTAAAAAATGAACCTTCCTCTTTTTTTCGAAGGAAAAGGTTTTAAAGAGGCGCATGTTGTTACTCTTCCGACTGGTTGGTGCATCATAAAATGACAATCAAAAATGGAGATTTCGTGCTCTTGGATTATGTCCTGAAGATCAAGGATACTGGAGAGGTTTTTGACACAACCTTAGAGGAGGAGGCAAAATCTGCCAACGTTTACAACCCTGAAAATTTATACGAGCCACGCCTCATCGTAGTGGGTCAGGGCTGGACCATCAAAGGGCTGGAAGAGAGCCTGGTCGGACTTGAGGAAGGCCAAGAAAAGACATTCGAGATACCCCCCGAGAAGGCGTTCGGCGAGAGAGACCCCTCAAAGGTCAGAATAGTCCCCGCGAGAGAACTGACCCGTCAGGGTATAACGCCAAAACCTGGCGGTCGAATAGAGGTGGGGGGCGCGATTGCAACTGTCAGGAGTGTTGGTAGCGGTAGGGTTACGCTCGATTACAACCACCCGCTCTCTGGCAGAATGATATTGGCAAAGGTGGCGGTCAGGAAGATCTTGACCGATCCTCTTGAGAAGATCAGGGAACTCGTCCACAGAAGGATCCGCGGTATTCCAAGAGAGAAGTTCATAATCTCTAAGATCGGGAGCATAGTCACCATTGAAATGCCTGAAGAGTCTTTCACTTTGGAGGACATACAGTTCGCAAAGAAGGGGATCGCGAGGGATCTCGGAAAACACTTCGAAGACATAACATCCGTTCAGTTCATCGAGACGCACAAGATAAGGCCCGTCGAGAAGGCAAAGCCGGAAAAAGCCGCTTCAGAGAAGGCAACCCAAGCCGAGGCTGAAACCGAGCCGAAAACCGGAGGAAGCGCTGAACCGAAGGCTGAGGCAGAACAAAAGAGCTAAAAGCAGAGAAAACACAATAACTCACTATTCCACCATCTACCGGTTAATCCACAGTGATGACATGGACTTTTCTAAGGTTCTTTCCACATAGAGCGAGCTCTGAAACATCCTCTATTATTTTTGTTATCTTGACCTTCGTACCTTTTTTGATCCCCTCTGGCATACAATAACCCTTAAGTGTGCACCCCTTCTCCCTGCAATCCTCATAAACGAAGGATATTATAGCCCCTTCTACCGCAAACTGGGCCTTTACAAGCACCTCCATAGGCGCCTCAACCACTTTAGCCACTACGACCTTCCTTTCGTAGAGTTCGCAGTAGTGCCGCTTGTCTCTCACCTCTATAACCTCGTACACCCTCCCTGGCACGAGCCTTCCCATGCATACGCTGAAGAGCCTGCACCGCTTACAGACATCAGGCGGGGCCGAGGCTACAAATCTGAATCCCTTGGATGCCTGTTCCTCCCCGACCATGGTAACTATCTCTTTCAACTTCTCCCCCTCAACTTCTGAGATACGCCAAGAGTACACTCAATTCTCTTATTCCCTTCTTGTTATCCATACTATTTTCTGTTGCTATCGCCCACACATCTTTCTATTTTTGTTGAAAATCGGTCCCTTGAATGAGACCTGTTGAGTGGTTCTTTGATCCCAGAGCAGCAAATTTTTCTAAGTCTGAGAACAGCCCAAGAGCCCAGAGGATCATCCTTTCGGCTTTCCATACCATCGAGGGGAATATCAAAGGAAAAGGAAAATCTGGACGCCCTTACTTTTACTGCGGATTAGTCGACTATTCTATGACCCCAGTTATCTTTGCGACCTCGACTGCCGCCTCCCTTGTGATCCCTCTCTCTCCTAGTATGGTGTACCTCTCTGGTCTAATGGTATGTGCCAAGCCTAAAGCCTCGATTATATCCTCGTCCCGGACTCCCAATTCCTTAGCTGTAGTCGGGGCTCCCACCTTCAATAGTACGTCCTTTATGTTCTTCCAATCCCCACCATGTAGATACATCATCATTATTGTCCCAAGCCCGCACCTCTCCCCGTGGAATGATCTGTCCCCTACTATCCTCTCCAAGGCGTGTGCGAATAGGTGTTCAGATCCACTGCACGGTCTGCTACTCCCTGCTATACACATGGCGTACCCACAGCTTATCAGCGCCTCTATGAGCGTCCTCAAGCCGACATCGAGCCCCCTCGCTATCAGGTCAACATTCTCTGCAACGAGCTTTGCTGACATCAGAGCCAGGGAGGCTGCGTACTCGCCGTAGTACTCTCCCTTGAGCCTATGGGCGAGCCCCCAATCCCTCACTGCAGTGAACTTTGCAATTATGTCCCCCACCCCGCTAACAATGTGCCTCTTTGGGGACTTCGCAATTACCTCCATGTCTGCAAGCAGCGCAATTGGTGGATGAGCCATGATGGATAAGGCCCCTTTCTCAGACTTCAAGGATGCAACCGGGGAGGATATCCCGTCATGTGCCGCGGATGTGGGGACGCTTATAAACGGTATGCCTTTGTTGAAAGATGCGAGCTTCGCCACATCGATCGTCTTGCCCCCGCCCACGCTCACGACCATTCCGACCTTGGTCTCCTCAATTAATGAACAAACCGCCTCCACATCCATCTGGGTGGCGTCCTTGACGCTTAGGGTGTGTACCATGCGCGACGAACCCTCAATACTCTCCATCACAACCTTCGCGGGCTCCTTCGTGAACGTCTCCCCACAAATCAACAATACATCTCCCCTGTAGTTGAGCCCATTCAGTACGTCTCTCACTTTGGGCAAGACATTGGGCCCAACTATCACAAACCTTGGCAAGTTTATTGCATGAATGTGCAAGCCTCTATCACCATCTCAAAATTAATTAACTCTCTACGTCACCCTTAAATATATGGATAATTGTCATTAAACTTGACTCTCGCTAATTCTCCGTAATCTCGGAGGCAACCGTATTGTCACCACAGGATATTGAATCCAAATTCGCTCTCTATGAGCGGCTAAAGAAAGGCACGACTACAGTAGGTGTAGTCTGCAGAGACGGGATAGTTCTAGCAACAGACCGGCGCGTCACCTCGGGGCTTTACGTGGCCCACAAACGGGGCAGAAAGCTCTTTATACTAGACGATAACAAGGCTGCGACGATCGCAGGGCTTGTTGCAGACGCACAGATGATCATGGATTATCTCCGCTCGCACATTAACATGTTAAAGCTCGCAAATAGGGGACCCGTATCCACGAAGTCTGTAGCGACTCTGGCATCAAACATCCTCTTCAGCTCGCGGTACTTCCCTTACATAGTCCAGTTTATAGTGGCGGGTGTGGACGAGAGCGGACCTAAGATCTATGTCCTTGACTGGTTTGGGACATTGACCGAGGAGAAATTTGTATCCACAGGCTCAGGCTCCCCATACGCGGTCGGGGTCCTAGAAGCCACCCTTAAGAGAAACCCCTCTGTTTCAGAGGCCCTTCCAGTAATAGCCAAGGCAGTCAAGTCCGCCATAGAGAGGGACCCCGGGAGCGGAGAGGGTATAGATGTGATGATACTCACTAAGGAAGGTATTAAGGAGCTCACTGATGAGGAGATCTCTAGGCTCCTGCAGCAGTAATGAAGATAGGAATATCATGACTTAATGTTTAGCCCTAAAATTCATACAGATAGTAAAAATCCTCTTCCCTAACAAAAGGTGCCATAAATGGCAAACCAAGGTACTTTAGACACATTTGCAGAGATTAAGAAGGTTGTCCTACGTGAGATACCTGCCGATGCAAGGCTTACCAAGGTGGAGTTTGAGGGCCCTAACATCGTTGTCTACGTCCAGAATCCGAACCTGCTCATCGAGAACAGCGAACCGGTTAAGAGGATCGTTCACGAGATAAAGAAACGGATTATAATCAGGGCAGACCCCAGCGCAAGGAAGACCCAGGAGGAAGCCAAGAAGATCATAGAGGAGATCATCCCGAAAGAAGCCGAGATAACCGAAATGAACTTTGACGAAGGGACAGGCGAGGTTACTATACTTGCTAAGAAACCTGGCTTAGTGATAGGTAAGGGCGGCTCTACCCTCAGGGACATTGCCTACCACACCGGCTGGAGGGCTACCATAGTCCGTTCTCCTCCTCTCAAGTCCAGAATAGTGGAGCAGACACTTTACTACATGAGCAAGGAGAGCGAATACAGGCTGCAGTTCTTAAGGAAAGTGGGTAGGAGGATACATCGCCCCCCGCTCTACAAGAGCGAATGGGTCACAATAACCGCCCTAGGCGGCTTCAGAGAGGTCGGGAGGCAAGCCATTTTAGTTCAGACCTTGGATAGCAAGGTCCTCATAGACTGTGGGGTTAAGCCTGGCGCACAAAACCCCCTCGAGGAGTTCCCCAGGCTTGATGAGGTAGACCTCCAGGATCTAGATGCCGTAATCGTCACTCATGCACATCTTGACCATTGTGGGCTGGTTCCGCTCCTATTCAAATATGGCTACAACGGTCCCGTTTACTGCACAAAACCCACAAAGAGCCTGATGATCCTTCTCCAGCTCGACTACCTAGACGTCGCCGTCAAGGAAGGGCGACCTCCTCCTTACGGGCTAAAAGAGGTGAAGAAAGAGCTCCTCAACACCATAGCCTTGGACTACGGCGAAGTCACTGACATATCCCCTGACATCCGCCTCACCCTCCACAACGCGGGTCACATACTTGGGTCTGCCATGGTTCACCTCCACATCGGCGAGGGTTTTCACAACATAGTCTACACCGGAGACTTCAAATACGCGAGGACGCGCCTGCTAGAACCTGCTACCTCTTCATTCCCGAGGGCTGAGACCCTAATTATGGAGAGCACCTACGGGGCTCCAAACGATGTGGTCCCCTCAAGGGAAGAGACAGAACGCCTATTTTTGGAACGCATAAAATCGACCATTCAGCAAGGCGGGAAAGTCCTCATACCCATACTAGCAGTGGGCAGGGCACAGGAGATTATGCTCGTATTGGACGAAGCCATAAAGTTGGGAACGATACCACAGGTCCCTGTCTACATCGAGGGCATGCTCCAGGAGGTCACTGCTATCCACACAGCCTACCCTGAGGACCTGGCGCGCGATCTGAAGAACAAGATATTCCACAGGGGGGAGAACCCCTTCCTCTCAGAGCACTTTGTGAGTGTAGACGACAAGAGCGCTAGGCCAGATATTGCCGAGGGTAGCCCCTGCATAATAATGGCAACATCGGGCATGCTGACAGGCGGTCCTGCCTTGGAGTACTTCAGACTCCTGGCTCCAGATTCTAAGAACACAATGATTTTTGTAAACTATCAGATCGAGGGCACACTCGGGCGCTCAATACTGCGGGGCGTCAGGGAGGTCCCACTCACAGACCCTACGGGGAAGCTAGAGGTTGTGGAGGTAAAGATGAACGTGGTATCTATGGATGGGTTTTCAGGTCACAGCGACAGGAAGCAGCTCCTGAGGTTCATAAGTAACCTCTCTCCCAAACCGAAGCAAATACTGGTCGCGCACGGAGAAGAGTCTAAATGCATTAGCCTTTCCGATTCTGTGAGGCGGTTCTTCCGGATCGATGCGACGGCACCTAGTGTCGGGGAAAGGATAAGGGCAAAATAAGATAAACTGCGGCATAAATATGTAAAAATCTCCGCTTTTTTGGAAATAAAATTCAGAGGGCTAGGCCATATAGCTTAGTAAAGCATCTTAGTAGCATTAAAATGGTCATTATGATCCATACAAAATTAAGAGGGAGGACATAATCAAAGGGATAGCACATGCCGGAAAAGGCAGTGTTTCTTTTAGAGTATAATAACAAGCATTTAAAGGATTTTGGTAAGGCACAAAATAGAGCTAATGGCTAAAGGCGAAATATAAAAACTAGCTGAAATACCCCCAATATAATCTGAATCTGAGATCCTTTGTGATCTTCTGAACAAAAGCAATTAACCAAACCAAAAACTTTCTACATGGTTTGCTTGGTGGTTTTTAGGTTATTCAAATAAATCCTCATCGGGCTTACATGCAATTACTTTTATCTTCATCTCTTTTTTCATTGTCTTTCTATCATATAGCTCATCTAACAAATCATCGTTCGTTAATCCAGTTAATATCTCAAACGCAAATTCATCATCTGCGAATCCTTCACAGAATAGACATATTTTTATTTCACCGGTCTTTTTATCCTTCTCTACTGAAACTGACAACTCTTCACCACAAAAAGGGCACAAAGCCTCTCTGCTCAAACCGAGCCCCTCACATCATTTTTTAGAGCTTACTTCTGTATTATCATTTATTTACTATTATGCTTAAAGATTTTAGCCTCCGACCCTCCCCCGTCTCAAATGCTATCCTTTTAGGACCCTTCTTTGAAGGCGGCTTCTCTTGACCTCTATCCTCCATTTTTGCTAGATCTTTCATCTCATGACTTTTTTCTATTTTCGACACCAACTTAACCCTTTATTTATCAATTGCTTCGTGGAGCTTAAGCCTGAAGAAGGTAGAGTCATACAGCTCTGGAAGTCGGCCGACGACTTTCTAAGATGGAAAAGCCTCACTATTGAAGAAGTTGAAAGCCTCTTCGAAAACGGTATGGACGTAAGAAAGCTTTTCAGGTGGTAAAGCTGAAGCTGTCAGAAACCCTAACCCCTTCTGGAATCTTTCATCCTTTTTAGTTCTTCATCTATTTTATTAAGTAGTTGTTCGCTTTCTTTTTCCAAAACTGCAGCGTGAACTAAAATTGCATTTACGATGACTTCTCTTTCTTTTAGATATCCTTGCAATGCCCTTGTAGGACTGTAATGCATATGAAACTGGACATCAATTTTTCGGCTGAGATGCTCGTATTCATAATATAATCGGAAAATTCGGCAAATTACATCATGGTCAATTATTGTTTCAAAATCCTCAAGAGATGTCGCTCTCCATGTATTTAAGTCAAGATTATAGAATATTACTGATGATGAAGAGAGTTCTTTTTGAATCTGTTTCAAAAGGCTCACATTGTGATTTATTTCTTCCTTTAAAGCTGAAAGAACAGCGATTGCTCTTTCACGTTCATTACATAGTTTTATTTTTCGATCAATCCATAACGCGCTTGGTATCCCCAATAAAACACCCAATAAAGTAGCAATAAATGAGGCGATTATTTCTTCAAATAGCATCATTTATCACATCAAAAGATTTACTTATATCTATTGCATTAATTTACTAATACAATCTGTAATAGTATTTAACTCTTCACTTCCAGGAGAATATTCTCCCAGAATAATCTTATCCTTAAATCCCAAAAATATGCGGTAAATTTTTTATAATGAGATTCTCTACACTCTTCTCTTTTAGAAGTGGATGACAAAGAGTCATCGGCTATAGATGTTATTGAGCATTTTAAGAAAAGAGTAAGAAATGTTAAGGGTTTTGAGCATAAGATTGATTTCTGGTCAATCTGTTGAGTTAGCCGAAGATCAAATCCGAAAGGCGTTTGAGGCAAAATTAGGCGTTTTAGAAGAAGGATTAGAGTACATTGATTCTGAAGTCCAGATAGGCACTGGTAGGATAGATACACTGGCATTAGATGAGAAAAGTAGACCAGTGTTTATTGAGTATAAAAGAGCGGGGGGATTTGATAAGGATGCCCTCGTCCAGCTTATGGATTATCTTAGCTGGTTTGTAAGAGATGAAACACATCTATCATATCTCGAAAAACACATCAAGAAAAAGAAGCCTGAGGTTGAAAAAATCAGTCCTGAGATTAGGCTAATATGCGTCGTAAACGATGTTGAAGATAGAGTTAAAAATGCATGCTATGTGATTAACAACCCAAATATGGACATATACCACAATAAAAAATGAAAGTGGAGATATCCTGATAATTCCAAGGATCGAGCTGGATAACACTGAGAGTTTGTTATTTCTGAAGAAGTATCAGAGGACGAAATACTAAAAGAATACGCAGTACTTTCTCCTCTTTACCAAGAACTGAAAAATTATATACTATCCCTAGGCGATGTAGACTCTTACATGACTGGAAGAAACCCGCGTTTCCGCAGGAGAACAGGAAGAGTCTTCGCAAATGTATGGTTTACACGAAAGTGGATTTCACTTGAACTTTTTGTAGGAAAAGGAACAATTAAAAGCGAACGATTTACATACTGGAAAAGTGGAGAATCCGACTGGGGTTATGTGCACTTAACTCCAAAAGAGGGACTAGATGAAGAAATTAAAACATGGATAAAAAAGGCTTGGGAAAACGGTGGCACTTTAACCTAAATTTTTTGGTTATTGATTTATTTGTTTTTTAGCTAGTTATGAAAAGCATATCTTAAATAGAATTGACTGCTTTCATTTTCAAACTTCCGTCTTCCTCACTTGGATGAGATGACGTCCAAAGCCATTACACGATCAGCCCACACGCGCAATAGCTGTAGACCGTCGATCTTTGGCTTATTAGGCGAGTTCTTGAAACATGCGTTTGACACAGGACCCAGCGGCAGATCAGCGCCTTCTGCAGATCTTAGTATACCAAAAAGTGCACTATTTCCATATTTTTCCGTCCATAACATCGCCGGATTTCTCAATCGGGTTGAGGAATGGGAAATAATGTTGGTTGGTTGATGACCTCGTGGTTTTCCTCCAGAAAATCTTTCGATTAAGGAGGCCTCAATGGTTCTGAATAGGCTGTTCAGCCTCTCAAAAGGGAGCAATAGAACGGTAATGGATAGAGCTGTCGAGGAACTGAACAGAGAGCTTGGGGTTAGGAAAGCTGAAAGCCATGAAACGCAAGGACTTTCCAAGCTGGAAGGTTAAGCAAGTCTACCTAGCCCAAGAGGGCGCCTGCCCAAGATGTGGTAGCTCATTGGAGTATGGCTTCCATAGAAATCATAAAGATGGTAACTCTGCAAACAATGAGATAGATAATCTGAAACTCCTCTGCGTTGAATGCCACCGAGACACTCTGGGCGCCTCCATAACTGAGCATAGAAAACAGGAAGGAAAAAGTCCTTAATGACCTCAACAGGCTTATCGACGAATGCTTCGTTGGGAAGATAAGTGGAGCAGTTGTAGAGAGAACGAGAGAAGCCATAACCCTATCATCAAAGGTCATTAGAAGCCTAAACAAGATAGATCAAGGAATCGAATCTGTACCAGCCTCAATAATCCTGCTCAAAAGAATGTAAGAAACGAGAGCGCTCCAAGAAACTTGAAGGATTTAAAGATTTTGTAAGATGGTTCTCCCAGAACCAGGGCAGCTGAAAACACCGAAAACCTCCAGATAGCTCTTAAACGATAAAAGCCAAGTGGTGAACCAATACTCTTGGCTTCTTTTTTCTTTCCTTCCACCTCGGAAAGTTAAATAATTACTTACCAGATTGATTTTTCATATAGAGTGTGGATAGTGTGGACTTACTAGTAGAAATGAATGTAGCTTTGTGGGGATACGTCGTGCCAATGTCGGGAGTTTTTAGTTTCGTGCGATTTAAAAAAGGTGGTCCTTACGGTTCAGAAGGAACCTATATTTCAAACATGACGGCTTTTGGCTTATTATTGGCACCAATATTTATTTCTCATTTTATATTAAGTCCGACGATAAGGGCTTTCGTTGAATCTCTATGCTCATCAGATCCGATTATAGGATATGCTCTGATCCTTATTGCTTTAGGTGTTATATGGACTTTTATATCAAAAAGCAGAAAGAAGGAATAATAATTAGTCTCCTTCCTTTAATATTTCCGTTAGATTCGTAACGCTCTATCTAAAAATCTATCATGTCAAACATTAACTTTTGCTGAAATAAATTTTTTAGAGATAACGCAAGATAAAACTATGAAAAATAACATTGAAACATTTGAAAATGAGTTGAATTCTTTTATTTGGATTTGTGATGAGAGGATTAGGCGTTATAGAGCTTTTCGTCCTCCCTACTCAGGTCATCCCTACGGATCAGTCCGTACCCTTCGAGGAATGAAATAAAGGAGAGCAGTAAGGAGGACCTGAGCACGGTCATAGTCATAGAACACCCATTTTAACTCGTTTTTATTGTCTCTTCTCTAACTCTAATATAGAATAGACTAGAGAATATATGAAATTATTACGAAATCATTATGAAAACGATTGGTTTAGCCCATGCCTTAGTGAGAGGCACGGGATGGGGGAGTTGTAAGTGTGAGCCCCCCGAACCAGCAGATGAGGCCGGAACACAACGCCCCAGCTGAACGCTGGAACCTCGCACCATACGGTGTGCTTCCAACAAAACGGGCTGGAGGGTAACCGATGAAGCCTAAACTGGAGAAAAAGCTGGAGGAAATCGATAATCTATTGAGGTCTTGAGCTATGCTTTACGAGGAATTTAAGGAAAAACTTGCAAAATCTAGTTGGGATGAAAAGATAGGGCTCGCGATCGTCGGTATAGTTGGGAACGTAATTACAAAATGTATAGAAGAATGTATGGAACAAAGCCTGATCTCAGGCATTCTGAGCTTAGAGACCATACGGATCAGGTTCCCCGACCTATATGAGGTCGTTAAGGACGAGCCCAGCCGCGACGCTTTGGTCATAATAGGTCTGTTCGATGCTTACAAAGGTCCTTATGGTGAGCCTATGCTGGCTCTATCTTCCAATGTCAAACCCCCTTATACTTTTCGTGGCTTCCCTATCCTACCAGCAGCAAACTGTGTATTTGAGGGGAAGGACGCTCTCAAGGCGTTCTTAAAGAGCATTTATATTTTATACGATGAAGTAAGGTCGAGTTTAATGCCCGTCCAAGCAGATCCGTTTCGCCCGAATATTGGAAAAGAGGAGGAGGCTGCCAAACTCGAGGCTACACTAAAGGAGGTAGTAAAAGGAATTTTAAAGAATAAACATCCTAATGAAAAAAAGTTATTTCTAGAAATGGATGCAAAGAAAATTTCCGGGATCTTCGTCTACAATCTTTACGATTATGGTTATCCAGTACTTTCGAAGGTGAGAAAAAGACTATCGAAGCTCATTGGGGAAGAGTTGTAATATACCCAGGAGGAAATTGAGAGGGTATTTAATTTTTAAAATTCTGAGTTCTATTAGTTTCCAATAACATAACTATTGGAGGAATATGCTAACTTTAGAAGGAAGGTTATAAGAGGGCTTGGATTAAGAAATGGGTTACTTTAAACTCTGTTCTAAAAGCTGAATTAAGCTCTTACATTCTTCAGGGCTAATTCTTACTATTACTTCAGTCTCTTTCGCCAGAGTTTTGAACTTTAAAGATATACCTGCCTCAGAATATCGCTTAACATCAATAGCGTCTGGAGGATATATTTTCTTTACCCTCAACTTTAATTGTTATATTACCTGTCCACTTCATTTTATATCAACACCTCTCATTCATTAAGGTCAGTATATCAGTTAATAATATAAAAGTTATTTGGCATTGAAATGTGAGGTTGCTATTTTATTTTTATGCATTGATGTAGACATAAGTCAGGTGAGAATAATAAAGTCTCAAAAATCGTAGCTTCGGCAGGGATACTAAGATCCGAATCCGATGAACTCTTTCAGGAGTTTTTCATGTGCTTCATAGGCGACCCTCGACTGCGAGCTTACGACTAGGAAACGCTTGATCGTCTGCGAGAAGAAAGAAACTTAAAGGTGGCGTTACTATTAGACATCAAAGCTTCAGGGATTATTTATTAATAAATATCAAAACTAGACTGATAAGATTTTACAGAAGCTGGAGGAAATTACGAGAAGGTATTAGGGATGAATTAGGAATTCTAAAAAGAATAAAATCACTTTGGTGGGATTAAAATAGGGCAGTTAAAGATTTTTTATTATGATAGGGACAACATAGGCCCTTCCGCTCTATCAATCTTTCCTATATAGCCACGCACCTAATGCAATACAAATTATTCTTGGGAACCATGTCCAGAAGATCGCAAAGAACAGCCATCCGCCATACTGCAAGGGAAGGAAAATGGCTAATAAGGGTCCAAAGAACAAAAGACAACCTATTATTATAAAAATTAGACCAAGAACTCT
>JACIVQ010000024.1 GCA_014361445.1 Methanosuratincolales archaeon
TCCATTTTCATGCACTTCTTTTACCTTGGATATTAGGTCCTGTGGAGCATCAATGTTATGCAAGACTCCTTTGACCTGAAAGCTGTCATGTATTGCCCTTGCTGGGTGATCTTGGGCTTGGAAAAGCGCATCAAAATTCCAGAACTCGCTTTCTACGTATGGTCCAGAAGCCTCCTCAAAACCCATAGCAAATAGGATCTCCTTGACCTCCTCCAAGAACTCTAAGTATGGGTGCTTTTTACCAATGATGATCACCGGGGGTGCGGCTCCAACATCATAAGGTGAAAACCTTAAATTACGCCATCTCCCTGTCTTCAAAATTTCAGATGTAAGGACTCTACATGTCTCTAATTCTTGAACTGGTGCCTCCTTAATAAGTTCGACGAAAAGGGTCTTTGAACTCTTTAAAGATACTAACCCCCTCTTCTCCAGCTCTTTAACCATCTCCAACTCCTTGGAAGATAAAGATGCCTTTTCAGGTCTCTCAGAGATCTTTTTGATCAAACTTTCCATTTCTGGAATGACTTTTTTCTTGAGTATGACCTTGGGAGTCCTACCTGATCTATCGATTTCTATTATTCCGTGCCTCTTCCCCCAGCCTAGAGCTGCCGAGATTTCATGCTCATCAAAATCTCTCTTGAGTTCCTCAAGCTCTACTCCTCCTTCTATAGAACCTAAGATTTTACAAAGGCGAGTCTCCGGCAGACCTATCTCTACACATCTCTTACCTTCTTCGGTGAGCTCATACCACTCCTTTACGATCTCTTTAGTTCTCACGTAGCCCTTGTCCTTCAAAAGTGATGATAATGGGAAGATAGATGATATAGGCTCATTAAGATCAGCCGCCAAAGAGACAGCGTCTGCTTTCCCGCCCAACCTTTTTAATGATTCGAGAAGACGCACCTCCGACAGACTCAAAGACATCGTCTGACCCCCGGTGAAGTTTAATGTTTGATTAGATTACCCTTTTCATCTATTTCTTTATTTCTAATCCTCGTGGATGAAACTGGAAGCCCGTCCAAAGATTTTACGTACTCCACAACATAGATCTCCATACGCCCCATCCCTCGTTCTTTTCTTATCCTATTTGCCTCTTCAGCTCGGGGAGCAGTCTCCTCAGTAACTACAATACCTTCAATAGAAGGTTCATAGATTGTCGGACCAAACGGATCGTCCAATTTGACTATTCTACTGCGCTCTAAGAACCCTCTGCTTTTTAAAAACTCGATCAGTCTTGAGACTCTTTCTCCAAACTCCTGATCATGCTGTTTGCATATCCTTCTAAGGAACTCGTCAGAGGTAACCCCTATAATAACAAACTCGCCCATCTCAAAGGCTTTTGAGATCAAGCGTTCATGTCCAATATGGAAATGGTCAAACGTGCCACCAACAGCCACAATCCTATGCTTTGGCATCTCGCCTAATCCTTCTTTATTGGTATAGCGTAAATCGCGCGTATGTACGACGTGCCTGCACACTTCTTGCATGGTCCGACTTCTTTAAATACATAATCGCCCTCTGAAAAAGGCCTCTCCTCCCTGATATCGCACCCTTTGCACCCTATCACTGTTATGACGTTTTCCGTCGCGACTTCCGCCCTCTGTAAAGAGCGCCCACCTATGAAATAGACCCCCCACGAAGCTGCGAGCAAAGCAAGTCCTGCCACCATTAGAATGTTACTGTAAGTGGAGAGTGGGTCTACAATGGTCGCTAGCACAAATAAGATAAAGGCGCCAAAGGTCAATAGAATGGAGATTATAGCGAATTTGGGCTTTCTATCTCTTTGCATAATTATCGCCTCTACTGTCCTATTCCTATGGTATTGCCAATCCCTGCTATTATTACTACGTCCCCTTCTTTTGTCCTCTCCACAATTGCTTTCTTTATCTTTTCTATTATTATCTCCGAAGCCTCTACTATCTCCTTCTTCATTGTAGTTAAAGCCTCCTCAAGGTCCATTTTACAGACGATCGCGTCAAGGGGAATCTTGTACTTCGTAGCGACCTCCTCTATCTTGTACTTTTCAGGTCCTGGGTCGCCTATGGCTGCCCCGACACCCTCCACAACCTCGCCTGTGTTCTCACCCTCTAGCTTCGAGGAAGCGTCTACCATGAATATTCTTGCGACTTTTCCACCCATATCCTCCACGAGCCTCTTCACAGCCTCCCCTGGCTTTCCTAGAAGACCTCCAGGACCTTCTGCCTTTAAAACATAAGCCTTCCTGTTGGAAATGTCCACTTCTGAGCAGACTATGTCCTCAGCTATAACTCTCTTTGGCTGTCCAAACATTAATTTTGAGGCTACAAGTGGACCTAAGCCGTCGCCGATAGGCTTTCCTGCCGAGAAAGTCTTCTGTGCATTAAAATATGCCTCCGCCATCTTCATTATCAGAGGTAACTGCATATCCAACTGAACGAAGATCATCAGGCTTTTAGTTTTTTTGCCCAGTATCAAGTAATGTCTAACGACTTTGAATATGAAGTTCAATGCCATTGCGGCCTCAAGTATATCTTCTGTATTTGCGGCCTCCGCCTTTCCAGCTTTTGGCGCGATTTGAGCTACAAATGCCTTAAACCTATCCCTCCGATTATCCAACAAATGCTCCAGCCTATTTAATACACCAAAGGGGTCTCTATCTACAGGCTCTATAGTGAAGAAGTCCAGAAACGAAGTTACTTGTGAGCGGATATCTATATTCTCTTGTGCGTACTTCTGTACGCTCTTAAGCGCCTCTTCTCTACTTTTATCTGCTAACATTTGCAGTTTTATCGTTGCTTTCTCAACATTCCTCTGGTACGTCCAGATCTGAAGCCTCTGGTTGAAGAGAAGGATCATGGAAAAGAAGAATACTACCCAGAGGATATTCAATATAATTGAGGATAGATCGTTACCTGTAGGAAATAGCCCCTGACCAACTGGGTTTACCATATTTACCACAACAATGTTCAAAAGAATAGATATGGTGGATATATTTATTTCTAATTTGAAATCCCCAAGCCAAGGAATATATGAAATGGCCGCCAGCTTCTGCGGCTTCCCGGACCCTCTCGGCATCCAGTACAACCGCAGACGTTTGATGGTTTAACTTCCGTGTTCGGGATGGGAACGGGTGGAACCCATCAACTATGGCCGGCGTGCCAAAATATTAGAAAAAATATTGGTTTTTAAAGTTTACTATTCTATTGTTCCATGACTATCATAGTCATCGTGGAGCGTACCTTGTCCAGTTGCCTTATCTTCTTCGTCACAGTCTCTCTTAGCTTTTCTAAAGTTTCAGACTCTAGCATTACAATGATGTCGTAGACAC
This sequence comes from Methanosuratincolales archaeon, assembly GCA_014361445.1. Lineage (GTDB taxonomy): Archaea > Thermoproteota > Methanomethylicia > Methanomethylicales > Methanomethylicaceae > WYZ-LMO10. The sequence goes on from JACIVQ010000024.1 coordinate 3,308, forward strand.
CATAGACCATATACGCCTGCTTTACTTCCGGCACTTTTTTAATATTTTCCAGAACCTCTTTGTCCGTTCCTGCCTCCACATTTACCAATACAAAAGCTAGCGGCATTCTTACACCCAATTAAGATATCGACAATTTAACTTATAACTTCTTTGGACCGCCTAGTGCAAAATACATGATCTGAATGGTGGGGCTGGAGGGACTTGAACCCCCGACATGCGGGTCGCCCCGCTCTAGCAGCTCCAGAAGACAATCATCCCCTGTGGGTCAAATTTTAGTGCTAGACCTCTGGAGCCCTTGACGAGACGAAGGGAGTACCTTCGTCTTGCCGTCATACCGTGCTAGACCACAGCCCCACCGAGAAGAGATGGGTGCACCCGCATTATATAAATTTTTAGAACTTGATAAACTCACTCTTAGAAGGAAGCCCCAGGCGGGGTTTGAACCCGCGACCACCGCCTCTTTGGATTGTTTACCAAGGCGGTGCTCTACCAGGCTGAGCCACTGGGGCTTGTGGTTAATTTCCACGTGAGATGGTTAATTAATTTTTTTATCTACTAATCGCAAAGTCTGCCCAATATCGCAGAACGGCCCGCTTCTACTTCGTTTCGTCCTGTTTTTGTTCTTCCATAAATCTCTATCGAGTTTTTTTTATATGGTAGTGGTTATATATAATATAATATAGGGTGAGGGAATGGCAAAAACGCTAAGGGATGAATTCCCGAGCGTTATTGATATCTCTTATCAGGAATACCTTAAACATAAGCATATATCGGATATAATGACAAAAGATCTTTTATTTATTGACAGCGGGGCTACCATGCTGGATGCCGCCAAACTTATGGGAGAAAAGCACATCGGAAGCTTACTTGTCAAGGGCACAGACAGACCTGCGGGGATTGTAACAGAGCGAGATCTGTTAACTCGTGTAATAGCTGCTGAGAGGAATCCCAGAGAAGTCAAGGTATACGAAGTTCTCTCCCCAAGGCTAATAACAATAAAACCCCAGGCGACTATCAAAGAGGGTGCAAGGACGATGATAAAGGAAAAAGGCAGACTTGTGGTAACGGAAGGCAGGAGGGTGGTTGGCATTGTGACGGCGTCAGATCTAATAAAAGCCTTGCCCGATGCTCCCGAAACCTCATTGCCCGTCGAAAAATTCATGACAAAACATGTAGAGTCTGTAGAACCTGACACGAAGGTTTGGGATGTTGCCAAGAAGATGGGCAAAGAGCGAATAGGTTCTGTAATAGTGAATAAAGACGGGAAGCCTTGGGGGATCTTCACAGAGAGGGATCTTTTAAGCAAGGTCATTTACAATGAAGCAGACCTGAAAGACCCTGTCTCTCGGTACGCCTCAGCACCATTAGTGAAGATTACACCTGATTACAGTATACATAAGGCAGCAATGACAATGGCAACAAAACACATTCGTAGGCTACCTGTATTTAAAGACGATCAACTCGTTGGCATAATAACCGCTCGAGACCTTGTGGAGGCATATGCTCTGTGATTCTTTAATTTACTCAGAATTGCCAAACTAATTCGATCTTTTTTGTGGGAGCGCCTTTTGCATTTCTCCCAGATGGACTAGCTCCACATGAGAACGTCACATGTTCAAAATTATCAGTTGAGCTACTTCGCCTATAAACAGGACCTCCCGTTCAAGGTGTCAAAAGACCTACTTAGGTTGTACTTAAATTTATAAGAACATGACAAGAACAAAAAGCCTTTGGGATAAATTGGGTTTATTTAATAATGACCTTGTGAGACAATTTACATTATTTTATTATTTATAAGCCTCCACCATAATGCTTAAGATCTTTCCTGCCAATTCTTTAGAAATTCCTATATTATATGGCTTCTCAGAGACGATCTTGACGTTTTTAAAGCCTGCCTTTCTTATGATCTCTAGATATTCCTTCTTATCAATGGCCCCTCCCACACAATTCACCCAAGCTTCAAAGCTCTTTCTGAACTCTTCAGGTATATTGCCCTGAGTGACCAAGTCGGAGATCATTATCCTCCCTCCAGGTTTTAGAACCCTGTATGCTTCTCTAAAAACTCTCTCCTTGTCCGGTGACAAATTTATAACACAATTACTGATGACGACATCGACAGACTCATTCCCAATCGGTAACTCCTCAATCTCCCCCAACTGAAATTCAACATTATTATATCCATATTTAGAGGCTAAGGCTTTGGCTTTATTAACCATTTCTTCTGTGATATCCACACCGATAACTCTGCCACTAGGTCCAACTTTTTTTGCAGCTAAAAATACATCTACCCCGCTGCCAGAACCTAGGTCCAAGACGGTCTCTCCTTCTTTTATCCGTGATAATGCGACCGGGTTGCCGCATCCAAGCCCCATAATGACTCCTTCAGGCAAATTATTAACTTCATTATCAGTATAACCCACCTGAAGCGCCACATCTTTGGGCTCAACGCCACAACCACATGACGGACAGCAGGATGTTCCATCTTTGGCGATCTCACCATATCTCTTTTTTATAAAATCCTTAGGATCTTGCATTCTAAACAATCTCCAGACATTTAGTTTTGTAATGACATAAAAACATTTACTTTTAATATTTGCCTAATGCTTGCAGCCGAGCGTATAAATGTAGCGTCTCCGAAAAATATTGTAACTTTATAATGCTTACGAGTTTAATCGTGTGAGTAGCTTACCAAAGTGTATCATTAAATAAGACTTGGAAAAAATTGCGTCTTTTAACCGTTGTATGAATGATATTAAGTTTTAATTTCCAAGTATTGAAGGCGGACCGTAAAGTCAGTATTGCGATCCTGACATGGAGGAAAAAAGGGATCTTGAGGATGTGCTATTCTCTAATGCATTTTGAAATAAAAGTTGGATGCTTATTCTTGGTTGACTTAAGCCGGCCAATAACGTCCCCACGCTGGACGTCCATGAATTGGACCATGGACAGTTGTATGCGCTCTACATTTGATCGCGATTCAATTGATGAGAATTCTTTGATTTTTGTTAAATTAAGTATAAATCAACTTTTAATGTCATATAAAACGGAGAGGATGTATGAGAATCCCTGAGTATGTTTCAACTGAAGAAGTTAAGGCCGTTTGCAAAAAACTTGGAATTAGGGATTGGACAACCATGGATAAAATTGAGGTAACACTGGAGGAAGCCAAGAAGATTCTGGCGGAGCTTGAGACTGGTGATATGGCGATAGATTTGGAAAATTTCAGAATAGGTTTAGAGGTGGAACTTGAACACGGCATGCGAGATCCAGAGACCAACGTCACAAACAATCATCCAATTCTGACAGGCAAGATAGTACTAGCACACTTCAAAGAAACCCTTGACTACTATCAGCGACTCGAGGTGACCGAGATTGAAGGGGACCTTCTCAAGGCGCTTATAAGTAAGGACTATGAAAAAGTGGCAAAACTCTACCAAAAGCTCATTATAGCCAAACAGAAGCTAGCTGAGACAGAAGTAAAATCTCTAAATTTATTTGGGAACCCACAAAAGTAACGCTTTGGAGGGCATCATATTTACAAAATAGTGCGGGGGGAGGGATTTGAACCCTCGAAGGCCTACGCCAAAGGATAACCCATCTTATGGATCTTGAGTCCTTCCCCTTTAACCTGGCTAGGGAACCCCCGCCCAAAAGAAAAAATGTTCAAGGGATATTTAACTTTTAACCGCCGGCGAAGAAATAAGACAACAAAAGAAACCCAACCATCGCTGCACCCATCAATATAAGAAACACATAACTCATTTTTTGCTGCTGTTTGTATCGTTTTGCCTCTGATTCGTATTTTTTAGCACATTCTTCTGAGCACGTCTTTTCACCTTCAGGAATAGCATTTCCACATATAATGCAGTGTGTATGTGGGCCCCACTCCTCTTTTTTCTTCGACATTGGTGACACCTTTATGGCAACACCGTAGTGCCTATCTTCTCACCCATAATTGCCCTTAAAATATTCTTCGGATCTTTACCATTTATGATCTTTGTTGTAATTTTTGAACGCTGAATTATCCTTATTGCAACTTGATCGGCTAAATCGTATTCGCCTGCCCGCGCTCCTTGTGAATCCAGCACGCGTTTTAGTTCGTCTATTTTTATACTTTCGTAAAGTTTAGCAGAAGGATCTCTTTTTGGATCTGCAGTATAAACGCCGTCCACATTAGTTGTGTTAATAAGGAGTTTAGATCCAGTTTTTTCGGCTAGAACGCAGGATACTGCATTTGTTGACTGCCCTGGCTGTAGACCGCCCATTACAACAATTTTTCCGGTTGAGAGAGCCAGCTCTAATTCATTGAAGTTATTTGGGACAAATGGACAAGCATCTTCGCCAAGGGCAAGTGCAAATATCTTGGCGTGTAAGTTTGCGATGGTGATCCCGATTTGATCACAGGTGGACTCGTCAGCCCCTTGCTCCCTTGCGAGTCTTATGTAGTAACGGGCAGGTGCTCCTCCGCCCACAACGACATAAGGTGAATGTCCAAGAGACTTTATCTCCCTTATCACATCTGCGTATGGTTTAAGATTAGGTTGAATTTCGAGGGAAGGAAAGAGTATGTGGCCGCTAAGCTTTATAGCGACTTTCAATCTTCACACCAAGAAGAGTTAATAGTGTAAGTTATATAAAGGTTGAACGATTGCATAACCCGAGGCTGGCATAGTTGTCAGAGGTAAAGAGGAGTTCGCTTGAGCTATATAGACTTAAAAAGCTCGTTGAGGAGCTGGAGTCTAAAGAGGGAAAGGCAACAGAGTTGGTATCGCTATACATACCCCCAGGCAGGCAGATCTCGGATGCCATGAACAACCTAAGGGAGGAATACGGGACAGCCGCAAACATAAAATCAAAATCAACGAGAAAAAACGTGCAGGATGCAATAGAGAGTATAATGCAGAGGTTGAAACTTTTCAGGACGCCCCCTCCAAACGGACTTGTGATCTTTAGTGGAGCTATTCCGAGAGGGGCACCCGGATCAGAGAAGATCGAAACTTATGTGATTGAGCCCCCAGAACCTATTAGTATATATTATTACAGGTGCGACTCGAAATTTTTCCTTGATCCTATAAAAGAAATGTTGGTGGAAAAGGATGTTTATGGATTAATTGTCATGGACAGGAGCGACGCTACTTTTGCGCTTTTAAAAGGAAGAAAAGTGGAGATAGTTGAGACAATAACCTCAGGGATACCCAGCAAGCACGACGCTGGGGGGCAGTCCGCCAGAAGGTTTCAAAGACTTATAGAGCTGGCAGCTCACGAGTTTTATAAAAGGGTTGCCGAGCATGCGGAAAAAATTTTCTTGCCTATTCAAAATCTTAAGGGAATAATAATAGGAGGGCCTGGACCAACGAAGAATGACTTTTACAACGGCAATTATCTACACTATCAACTTCAGAACAAAGTTCTGAGTGTAGAGGATCTTGGTTATACCGAAGAGCCTGGAGTTTACGAATTACTGGAGAAAGCCAAGGAAGTTTTAAAGAACGTTGAGTTTGTTAGAGAAAAGAGGCTTGTGCAAGAGTTCCTAAGTATGCTAGCAAAAAATCCAAACTACGTGAGTTATGGGGAAAAAGAAGTTCGCGATAAACTTGAGAAGGGGCTGGTAAAAACACTCTTGATCTCGGCAGGTATTGAAAAGTATAGGGTCAGGTTCAGGTGCCAGAGCTGCGGAGCTGAAAAAGAATTAACACTCGTTAAGGAAGAGATACTTGCAAAGGGCGGCAAGGAAACATGCGAGAAGTGTGGCGGACTTATGTATGAAGAAGAGTTGAGAAGTATTGTGGACGAGCTTGCTGCATTGGCAGAAGAGACGAATGCCCAAGTCGAAGTCATATCAACAGAGACCGATGAAGGAAAGATGCTGCTGGGATCCTTCGGTGGTATAGTTGCATTGCTCAGGTATGCGGCGGAGGGGTAGGAGCAGAGGGCGCCATTCTCTTAGATCTTTCAATTGCTGCCGAGATTGCCTGAGAAACGATCTCTGTAAACCCTTTTGAGTTCATAATTTTCAGCGCTTCTTCTGTAGTACCTCCTGGCGACGCTACTGCATTGATGAGTTGTTCGAAGGAGTCTTTGGATAACAAAGCCATTTTGCCAGATCCTTTGCAAGTCTGAGCGACCATCTGCCTGATAAGATCTCGACTCAGGCCATATTTTATACCGACCTCTTCCATTATCTTCATTAATAAAAAGAAGTAAGCAGGTCCGCTTCCCACTATCCCAGTTACGACGTCCAATAAGGATTCGTCGCGTACCATAAAAGCTAATCCAACACTTTCTAAAATGGATTTTACGATCACTAGATCTTCTTCAGTGATTTTATTGCTAGGCACAAATACCGAGGTGGATTCGTTTACTGATGCGGCTATGTTTGGCATTGCTCTTACTATCCTTGAATAACCTCCAAGGGCAGATCGCAGAGTCGAGAGACGGACGCCTGCAGCTATTGATAAAATCAATGGCTTAAAGTTTGGAGATGCTTTCATTACCCTTCCAAGATTTTCCAAGAGTTGAGGCATATCTTTCGGCTTCACAGCAAGTATTACTACGTCGCAGGATGCAATCTCTTCTATTGAGCTTGCAGTCTTCAAACTTTTTTCTTTTGCGAGTTCAGACCTCTTTGCATCGGTATCATAAATTAATACCAAATCAGGTGAGATCGAACCCGATCTTATGGCACCATCAATTAGGGAAGAGCCCATTCGACCATATCCAATTATCCCGATCTTCAATTTTTCACTTGATTTTTTAACTAGGTTAGCCACTTTCATATCAACCTACACTCTACCAAGACGTTCAGTCCACGCATTTTCTAATTTTTTGTGGAGGAACGGTTTTGCCATCTTCCCTATATAATCAGAAACCTTCTGACCAGAGCCTAACAGGATGTATTTTGTCGTTATTAGCCCCTCGAGTCCAACAGGGCCCCGAGCATGTATCTTATTTGTGCTTATTCCTACTTCTGCGCCTAGCCCATATCTATAGCCGTCGCTGAATCGGGTGGAAGCATTATGAATGACGGTTGATGAATCAACCATGGTTAAGAACTTGCGGACTACATGTAAATCTTCGCCAATTATGGAATCTGTATGATGTGACCCGTATTTATTTATGTGGTTTATCGCCTCATCGACCCCGTTGACCACTTTAACGGGCAGCACGAGATCCAGATATTCAGTCGACCAATCCTCTTCTGTTGCAGGCTCGGCAGGGATCCCTGATGCATTCAGGATTTCTAAAGTTTCTGGACATCCTTTAATCTTTACTTTACTGTCTACCAAGCGTTTTGCAATTTCCGGTAGCATGGATTTGGCAACAGCCCTGTCAATGAGCAAGATCTTCATAGAATTGCAGGCTGCAGGATATTGCACCCGTGCATCGTGACATATCTCTATGGCTTTCCTCTTATCGGCGGAACGATCTACATAAACATGGCATATCCCCGAGGAGTGCCCTAATACTGGAATTCTCGTGTTTTCCTGAATATACCTTACAAATTCATTACTCCCGCGAGGGATGATCAGATCAACCAGACCTTCCATTTTCAGTATTTCGTTAATTGCTCTTCGATCTTCTACAAGTTGGATGCAACCCGCAGGAAGACCCTCCGAGAGAAAAGCATCTCTCATTATAGAAAACAATGCCGCGTTTGAGGATTTTGCCTCCGAGCCACCCTTCAATAGGACTGCGTTCCCAGCCTTTATACAGAGCGAAGCGATTTGAGGTAGGGCATCTGGCCTGCTCTCAAAGATTGCAGCGATTACGCCAAATGGGACTGTGACTTTGTAAAGCTCGAGACCCTCATCCATTTTTATTGAGTATAAGTTTTTACCTACAGGATCCTCAAGATCTGCTACCTTCTCAACCATCTTGGAGATTTCTTCTATCTTTGATCCGTCGAGTTTGAGGCGATCAAGGAGAGGTTTAATTATCTTGCCCTCCTTTAGAAGTGATTCCCCAGCTTCCAAATCGACTCTATTGGCACGAAGTATTGCCTCTTTATTTTCAGTTATGGCTTTTGCGGCAGTTCTTAAGGCTCTATCTTTTACCTCCCGAGGCATATTGGCTAATTCCAAACTTGCTTTTTTAGCCTGGATGACTTGAGAATATAGATCCAAGTCGGTCACATCCCGCCCCCTCCTGCAATAAATAATGTTCCTATCTTATCTCCCAGAAGAATTTTTTCGAGAACTTTATCTGTCGAGCTGTTAGCGATTACCATGGGTATTCCAGCCGACATGACTATTTTTGCGGCCTTGAGCTTTGTTGCCATCCCTCCAAAACCGCTGTGGGAACTTTGTACTAGGCGTTCTATATCAGGCGTAACATTCATGACGCATGAGATAAGTTTTGAGCTTGGATCGTTTGGATCGCCAGAGTAGAGACCATCTACATCAGAAAGAATCACTAGGAGGTCGGCTTGCATGTATTTTGCGACAAGTGCAGACAAAGTGTCGTTGTCCCCGAATTTTATTTCATCGACGGCAATTGTATCGTTCTCATTTATTATAGGAAGGACCCCTAATGAAAGTAGAGTATTTATTGTATTCATTAGGTTTCTAAGCCTTCGTTTATTCTTGAAGTCGTCCCAGGTAAGTAAGATCTGGGCGACCTTGTGACCTTTTTCAGCCATCGTATCACGGTAAGCCTCCATGAGTACGACCTGCCCAATTGCTGCCAAAGCCTGTAGGCTTGGCATGCTCCCATTTTTGTTTTGGTCTCGCATTAATGCCCTTCCTGCTTTTATCGCACCAGACGATACCAATATGACGTCTACACCTTTGTTTTTTACGGCAATTATCTCATCACATAGTGATTTTATTTTTTTAATGTCAAGAGAGCCCGATTCGTCTGACAGAGACGAGGCGCCTATCTTCACAACAATGAGCTTAGATGCCCTCAGGTCTCGTCTACATTTTTCTTCTTGTTCTAAAGTTCCAAGAGCCGAGGACATAAAATCACGACTTTAAAGGTGCAGCACAAATATATAAGATTTAGAACTCGTTTTCCAAATCCAAGGACATGGTTCGTAAGTGGGGAAACGGCTATAACCACTGGAGCACAGACTGTCAAAAGATGGATTATGGTTGTAAAGAAAAGTTGGCGTGAGAAGCTGCAGGAGAATAAAGGACTCCCAAGGGTGGAGCGGATTACTGAAAAGATGAGCAAGAGATGGGGAAAGGGGACTGTCGTAATTCCTTCACCGCTGGAGGTTTACGAGATGATGGCAAAAGTTCCTGAGGGCAAGGTTGTTACCATAAACGAGATAAGGTCCGCTTTGGCTAGAAAACACGGCGCGACGATAGGGTGCCCGCTCACAACAGGGATCTTTGCATGGATGGCTGCAAATGCAGCCGAAGAAGAGGCAGGGGAAAGAATGAAAAAGATGCCATATTGGCGCACTTTGAAGAGTGGTGGTGAAATAAACGAAAAATACCCAGGCGGTATTGAGAGGCAGAAGCGTTTACTTGAGGCTGAGGGGCACAAAATCGTCAAAAAAGGTAAGAAGTATATGGTAGCTAACTTCACCGAGTCGCTTTATCAGTTTTGATTTCTTGTTTGCGATCTAACATGTTTTTAAATTAGAGGTTATATGAAGAGTATTACAACATCTGGTGAAGACAATGAATGCTTCGGAAATCTTCGAATCCGCCTCAAAGAGCCCTCTCCTTAAAGATCCATATGTCCAGAAGGTTTGGAATCTGATACAGGACAAGAGCCTTTATGAAAAATCACCAGATTATCTAAAGGCATTGCGTAGAAGTTTACTTAGGGAGTGTCTTGACTTTTTCTCGCGCCATAGCGATTATTACCCAAAGTTATTCGAGAATCTAGGAATATCTCCTAGAAGTGCTGAACTTGAAGACTTGGCTAAATTAGCTATCCCGTCTGACGTGTTGAGGGGCGATGGGCATAAGCAGTTTTTGATCAAGGATGTAGACCAAGGTGGAGAGAATTTCATGTCAAGTGGGACCACAGGCAAGGAGCCTGTGAGGGTCTACAGGAGCCCGTTGGATTTGGCGATAATGATAATAGCAAACACCATACTCTTCGAGCACATTTACGGAGATTACCTGGAGCCAGGGAAAGGGATAGCCCTGTTTATGGCAGCTCCGGAGCTAAGGCATAGGTTAAATTTCGTTGCATTTGTGCACCTGACCCTTGAAAACAAGAGGATCCCATTACTCTACGGCATGAATTTGGTGCAGAGTTCACAAGGGGGGAGCGCATGGCAGAAACTCGAGCCAAACAGAGATGCCCTCATAAAGTTTTTGAAGAGTAAAGAGGAGCCAAAACTTTTCTTCACGGCACCAGCCGGTGTACACTTGATGAGCCAACGTTTTGAAACAATGAATCTGATAAATAGAATCATTTACAAGCTAGCGACAGGTGCCCCTCCTGTTAATCTGGGTAAAGGAGGAGTAATAGTCACAGGAGGCGGGTCGAAAGGGTACGACCTACCAAAATATGATGTGATTGTTGAGAAAGCAAGGAGATACTTCACTGCAAAAGGCAAGAATGGCGAGGATGTGCCAGTTCCTTTCATGGATGTTCTGGGAATGACTGAGACATTGACGGCTTTGATAGCCAGATTTGGCTCCCACGGCATGATCCCAACCCCACTCACCGAGGTATTCTTGTTAAACCCAAAGACTTTTGAGCCCTTAGAAGAAGGTTCTAACGAAGGGGTACTGGGAATATTCAACCCATTCGTAACTTCATGGTTTGAGTGCTTTTATCCCGGAGATATAATGCAGGTGAGCCCCTGGGACGGGTACTATGGAAGACAGTTCCACTATGTGAGGCGCCTGACCGTTGAAGAGGGCTGGGACCTTCAGAGAGCGTGTGGTGGAACCCTAGAGGAATTGATGCGAAGGAAATAGGCGAAAAGTTATGCGCATATGCCCCAGTTTCGCTGGAACGCTCGACACGGCAGTTAGAGTCTCAGGAGATTTAGAAGTTGAGGAGATAAGCGAGTTTGGCGTCCAGCAACTTTTTTCGAAGGCTCCAGATATTCAAAGAAAACTTTCTGAATTGAATATTGATGACAGGATACAAGTTTTTGAAGAGATGGGTAAAATCTGGGAGGAAAGACTTAGAAAGGGTCAGCTCGATGCGCTAAAAATGACGCTTTCTGAATCTACTGGCTACAGCGACTCACTAATAGAACAAGAATTGTCCCTTGTGTGCTCAGTATTTGATGGTGAGAGTCTTCGGAGGAGCCTCGAAGCTTCTTTAGGAAATACTGAGACGCTGTGCAAATTTGTTGAGATCTCTAGAGGCGAGTACAAGAGGTACTTTCCAGCCGGACCGGTTTTCATAATAAGTTCTGGGAATTCTTTAATCCCCCCACTCATCCCTACTACAATATCACTTTTGACTGGAAATATGACTATTTTGAGACCATCTATTTCTAACTACAACGGAGTCATTGAGGTTTACAATATCCTTAGGACTATGAACTCGGAAAAGGCGAAACTGATGTCTGAGGGGCTCGCAATAAGCTATTTCACTCATGACAGCCCTACCCTTAAGTATTTACTTACAAAAGCCAGGGTAGGCGTTGTGAATTTCTGGGGAGGAGATCCTGCCAGGCTGGAGGTCAGCAAATTAGTCTCTGAGAACCCACACCGCCCTCGCCTGATTGTAAACGGACCCCTTACAGGTTTTGTCATTGTAGACGAGGATTCGGTAGATGAAATGGTAGCAGACGGTCTAGCGAAAAACGTCGTGCTCTATGATCAGCAACTTTGTAGTTCGCCCACGTCAGCAGTTTTTATAGGTTCTTTTGAGAAGGCAAAAGAGTTCGCAAATCATATGGTTGCATCCTTGAACAAATACGGCAGCATTTTTAAGACGAAGTTGAGTGAGGGGCAGATATATTTAATACAGAGTGCTCGCAGGATCTTTCAAATTAAAGGCTCTCTAGTTTATTCCTCTAACGATCCGCAAAATATGTGGACTTTGGTGCTATCGAAAGGTAAGAGAGTTCTGGACGAAGTCGTTTCTACGGTTACTGGCTTTAACATTTATTTCCGAAGGCGATTTATAGAGATCGTTGTTGTTGACAATTGGCATGATGCACCCACTTTTATAAAGGAATTACCTTATTCCAAAGCTTTTAGAGGGGTTGACAAAGTTCAAACGGTCGGACTAGCGGTCTCGGATAAAATTAAGCAGGATATTTTGGAGGATTTGGTAAATTGCGGCGTCTACAGGATTGTTCCTGTTGCGGACATGTACCTAAGGAGCCCCCTAGAACCTTATGATGGTTTGAATATTCCATCTTCCTTTACTTACATTGTGTACATGAGAGACCGAGCATTAGACTTTAATGTGTCGTAAATTCCGGAGGTGGAGGATTTGGTAGAGGCAGGTTTCAGAGATGCCAAGGTTTTAGTAACCGGCGCGTCAGGCTTTTTGGGAGGCCATCTCGTTAGGGAGTTGGTAAGACAAGGATATTCAGTAGTGGGGATGGTAAGAAAGACGAGCAATATCAGGAAACTTGAAGATTTAGGGTTGGAAGTTAGGTTTGGAGACCTTACAGACGGGAGCAGCCTCATCGAGGCAACAAAGGGCATAGATGTAATAATGCATCTCGCGGCATACTACACATTTTCCGGAAAAAGCGAACTCTACAGGAAGGTAAATGTGGAAGGCACTAGAAATCTATGTGAGGCGGCGGTGAAGAATAAGGTTAAAAGGATCTTTTATTGCAGCTCAACCGAGGCCATAGGCCCGGTTAAAGTGCCGCCAGGTGATGAAAACACACCACCAAACCCACAGTACGAGTACGGAAGATCTAAACTTATGGCGGAGGAGATCGTGAGATCATTTGGCGTGAAAGGGCTCGAATATACAATCATAAGGCCAACTGGAATTTATGGTCCAGAAAATGTTGATGATGTCTCTTATTGGTTTATAACTTCTTTTGCAAAAAGATCGTTGGCAACGCGTATTATAGTGGGAAGTGGCCAAAACCTGATACAATTTGTACATGTTCAAGACGCTGTACAGGGATTCTCTTTAGCACTTAATAAGTTCGATATCTCAAAAAATCAGACATACATTATCGGAGAGGATAGAGCTTATACATATAATGAAGTCTATAGAATATTATCGGAAATATGCAAAATCGATCCACCAAGCATCCATATTCCACCTTCTCTTGCAAAGTTACTAATTGCACCTGTGGGATTTGTCAAAAGACTTCTCGGTGACGAGAACTTCATGTGGCGCGTGAGTACCGTCGACTCTGTAACCACTGATCGTGCTTACAACATAGATAAAGCCAAGAAAGAGTTAGGGTATAGACCAAGATACGATCTAAAAAAAGGGCTAGAAGAGACCGTAAAGTGGTATAGGGATAAAGGGATGATTTGATAGTAGCCCGAATAACGTAAATTTTGGGAGGCACAGAGCAAAAGTAGACGGGGCATAAACAGTACGGGGCTTTCGCTTAACATCAAATCAATTAGAAAGAGCCCGTGTGTAGGCATGAAAAATCATTATTGAATTAATTTTCTTGAATATTTTATTTTAATTTAAGACACAAAGTTGTCAGTCCATCTAAACATAAGGGAGAAAGTACGCCGACGGATTCTTCTTTTAAACATAAAACATGCAAATCACATTTTGGGCATATTTGCTTTCTCACTTCGTTAATAGTTAAAGCTAACATCCCCTTATCTCTTAAGATTTCATAGACAAGTTTCAAATATTTACCTTCGGCGATTCGAGGGACTTCATATTTAGCCCCATATAGTCCCTTTTTAATGGTCCATAATTCGTACAGCCTTTTTGAGCCTTTTGAGGAATTGCATTTGGAGCATATCCAAACGACGTTCTTCTCATTGTTCGGTCCATTTAAGGAACGCGGAAATAGGTGATCTATGGTAAGGTCAACCTTTGAGCCGCAGAAAATGCATTCATCTTTCTTCTCTCTTTCTTTCACGTATTCCCTTATTTCGTTCCAGAAGATCTCACCATCCTGAAGTTGCTTGAATTTTTTCATTATGAAACCCCAATTTCTTTTACCCATCCCCGCAGATTCTGCAATGATTTTTGCATATTGCCAAAAAATCAAATCTCTAACAGTTTTAACCACAGGCGGGGGCATTGTTCTCCCCAATTTTTAGAGGTACTCATGGACATATATCGATTATCTAATAACAGCATTTTAAACGTTTTAAATTAGATAGCCGAAGTGCACATACTTCAAAATGAGGGGATGTCATCGAGGATGTCCATGGAAGGTTTTAGATATAAACTCAGAGGAAATATGGGGATTTCGGGGAGAAAGGAGAGGTTTATGGGAAAAATTGAGAAGTGGTTAGTGGTCAAGTGTTGGTCAAATGACAATATTGAGTGTGAGGTGGATGAAGGAGAAGCTTTGGAGGTAATGGAGCGCCATGAACATGATTGGAACGATGTAGCCTTAATTCCTCTGGAAAAAGTGTTGGAGGCAATTGTATCTTACCAAAGGAACAATAAAAATCCAAAAGATCCCGTTCAAAGAAATGGGCGTTAGTCTGCGAGAAGAAAATGATCGAGTGGAATTCCAATTTTGTGGGATGTTTTGCGGGTCTACAGTCCGAATTTTAGGCAAATGCCAATTTTAGCGAAGAGTTGTGTCGGGTCAGATTTTGAATTCTGGAGTATTATTGAATAGCTCCAAGTACAGTTTCATGAAAAGATCTAAGAATTCGCGGGCGGCGCATGTAGTCAAAAAGAAGGTTCTATCACCCTCATTCGTCCGGGAGATGTAACCTTTTGACTCCAGAAAGTTAAGGTACTCTTGGGCTATCTTTGAATTGAGGTCGCAGCGCTGGATTATAGAGGTGAAGAGCCTCGGAGTTTTACAGTATGTCAAGATCTCCCAGAAGATCTCATACTGGGTTCTTTTGACACGCATTTCATCTACCCTCCATCAGAGAGGAGAGCTCTTTTTCGGCGAGAGTGCTGCCCTGGATCCGAGCTTCCCAACAAGAAGAGTATTTCTGAAAAGATTGAGGGATATAGAGCCCCACCGCTCCAATCCCCAAGTTTATTAGAGCCGCAACAAGGGAGGTCGCCAGTCCTAAGCCATCAGCTGGTATGTTAAGGGCTAGTTGAATCAACACGAATATTCCATTTATAATGAAGCATATCGCTGCCACCTTGCACAATAAAATGAGCTTTGATATTGTGGCTTTCTTGGCACGGTAATGAGCCATCGTTCGGACTATCAATGTTGTCAGAGCTTCGCCATTTGTGCTTTTTTTCACTTTGGAGTATTCGTCCTTTATTTCCTCTACGCCTTCCATGATTTCCACACCAGCCAAGAGCCATCTGATGGTAAAAGGAAAAGCCAAAAATCCTATACAAGCAGGTATGAGATATACAAGTGACCTTTGATTGATAAATGTCAGGATATTGGTCACGCCAAGGGCCACTGATAGTGCCATTGCTATAGCACTGAAAACCAAGCTCATGAAGGTTAAGGAGTAGAATCTCTTTAGCTCCCTTGCAAATTTAATCTCGGCATTTCTTTCCATTTTAGTTGCCTCAAACCACAAATGGTGGGTATTAAAGTAAAACTTTATGAAACATTCTTACATACATGTTTTACACCTAAACATTCTAAAAGAGTTTTCAGAATTAAAGGCTTGTTAAGATCCATCATCTTAACAAAATGTATAAATCATCAAATTATTTTAATCAAAGTGAGGGCGTATTACAATGAGTTTCACTGCAGCATTGACTGCAGTATTGCTAAGTATTATAGTCAACATAATGGTTATCGCCCCATTATTATGGATCTCTGGAAGGCTGATCGTGGGGAAAGAGAAAGCTAAATTCACAGATGCCATCTCTGTTGTTGTTTTAAGTGTGATTCTAAGCAGCATTGTTAATTTTTTTGTAGGCGGCTTATTAGCTGCACTGATCATGTTTATAGTTATTTTGGCACTTATCAAGCACTTCTTTGACTGCGGGTGGTTAAGGGCATTTGTGATATCGATCTTTTCAGCGATTATATTCGTAATTGTGCTCGTAATAATGGCTATAATAGGAATTGGAGTATTGAGGCTATTATTCTAGGATTTAACAAATTTACGTTACTTTTAATATTCGGTACTTTAGTTAGTACAATTTGGGAATTTAGTATTTATTTGTTTGTCCAAAGTGAGTTTAAAATCAAAAATCCGCAACCATTACAAGGTTTTGTGATTTTTGTCCTCAGAAAGATTAAAGGATATTACAAGTCAAGGAATGTCATGGTCTTGGGCTCTACCTTCCATTAGTCCGTATAGTCGGCTGAATATTTGTCATCCTTAACAGAAGGTTGTACATATGTTATTTGAAAGAAACCTCTGGATTTGAGCCGGAGTTGATGTGGACCGGGCGGGACTTGAACCCGCGGCCTCCCGCGTGCGAGGCGGGCGATCTGCCACTGATCTACCGGCCCTCTTTAGTGGTAAAAAAGATCTGGACAATTTAAGCTTTAGGGCAAAAAGAATAAATCACTAAACTCAACTTTTTGAAAATAAGGGCTCGTAGCTCAGCTTGGTATGAGCACTCGACTGATAATCGAGTGGTCGAGGGTTCAAATCCCTCCGGGCCCACCATCCGTCATCCACCATCTATTCTTGTGTGCTCATCGCTTGATCTCTAGTGTTATCAAGGATCTCCCTGTAAAATTCCCAAGCACTTAATGGGCGTCCACTTAATTTTATGGTCACAATTATTACATTTTTTAAAGCTGCGTTTTTTGGGAAGTTGAGTAAGAGTATTTTCTCA
Organism: Methanosuratincolales archaeon; assembly: GCA_014361445.1. Classification (GTDB taxonomy): domain Archaea; phylum Thermoproteota; class Methanomethylicia; order Methanomethylicales; family Methanomethylicaceae; genus WYZ-LMO10. Next base: position 20,093 of record JACIVQ010000024.1, read on the forward strand.
CTCGACTTCAATCAACGTTCTTCTTAGACCCTCTTCTAGACTGACCTCTGGTTTAAGCGAGAAAGTCTTTACAGCGAGCGAGATGTCCGCGATGCTGTGAGAGATGTCGCCAGGTCGTGG
>JACIVQ010000025.1 GCA_014361445.1 Methanosuratincolales archaeon
AAGTCGGGAAAATTCGTTTAATGAGCTACCATAGCGGCATGGATCAACTTTAGAGAAAAAAATTAGAGAAAAAATCCCTGAAGGTTAAAAGTCTGCTCTTCAAGGAGCCATAGAGGATATAACCGGACCGATCAGGCCCATTACCGACTCAGGATATATGCCCATTATGAAGGCGATTAGCATGAGTACAAATAGCGGCAGAACCATTGATAGGGGGGCCTCTTTGACACCTTCCAGTCCTGGGGGCAAAGGTCCGAAGAATATTCTTAGTATAGGCCAGAAGGTGTAGACGACCGTGAGAAATGTCGCGAAGATCGCCACTATAGCCACAGCGAAAGCTGTTGAGGCACCAGCCTCCTGAAATACTCCAACGAACATGATCCACTCCCCTTGGAACCCACTCAGCGGCGGAAATGCAGATAGGACCATGGACCCTAAGACACAGAGTGTGGCGGTTAAGGGCATCTTCCTCGCAAGCCCTCCGAGACTTCTCATGTCCCTTATTCCAGTCTGGCAGAGAATTATACCGGCTATTGAAAAGAGGACGCATTTCCCGAGGATGTGGCTCAAGAAGTAGAAGACTCCGCCTGCAACCCCCATTGTTGTCAGAGTGGCTATGCCCAAGATCGAGTATGCAGTCTGACTGATCGTAGAACACGCATAGAGGCGCTTGACATCGTCCTGAGCCAGAGTTAGGAAAGCACCATACACGATAGTTATGATTGCGAGTATTAAAAGTGGTGTTCCAAATACCTTAAATGATTCCAGCATCTCACCGTAGAGCAGTCGTACAATCACATAGTTCCCTAGACCCACTATAGTCGCGATAATGGCTGCTATGGAAGTTGGGTGTTCACCGTGGGCGTAGGGGAGCCAGACGTGGAAACCGAAGGTTGCCATTTTTACGAGCCAACCTATCAGTACGAAGAAGCAGACCCAAAAGCCAAGAGGAGCGTTAGAGAGGCCCTTTAACGCAAAAATTTCAAAACTTCCAGTCCCCACAAACGCAAGTGCTATCCCAATAAGGAACATCGCAGCGCCGATGTGGTTCCAGATGAAATACATCATTGCAATCCTGTGCCGATCCACATACCCAAAGAGGTCAATCATAATGTAGGAGGGTATTAGAGCTAACTCCACAAAAACGTACATCTGAACGAGGTTCGTGGAAAGGGCTACGCCAACCAGACCCACCGCGAATAGTAGGTATATTGAAAAGTATACCGTGTACATCCCACGCTCCTCCTTGCCAAAGAGTTGCTCTATTCTGTGTTCCATATAATGTATGGAATAGAGGGCGCAAGCCGCACAGATCATATTCATTATGAGGGCGACTGGTAGACTTAGTCCGTCTGCCAAGAAGCCGAACTTTATGTCAAAGAGAGTGGTGCTCCAAGTGTACTCCTCGTAAAATGGACCAAGCCCATTCCAGAGGTCGATGCCTATGTTGATCATTAAGAGGCTTGTATAAGCTAAAACCCCGAATGCGACCCAGCCCAACTTCTTCCCAAGATATTTACCAAAGAATACAGAGAGAAATGCCACCAATACAGGCGCCAAGATGACTTGGAGCATTGCATATGGTACTTGCATCTAGAACACCCCCAAAAGGAGAAATGCGATAATTAGGATCAGCATGAAGCCCAAGATGTAGAGCATATTGACGGATAGAATTCCGGTCTGAAGTTTCCGGATATTGTTGTTTATTTGTCCGAAAAGTTTTGGTATCCCCACATTGAGAGCAAGGTCCATCCCGCCCTCTATGTACTTGGCTGTTGGCTCTCTCGACGCAAGTACAGGCTTCACAAATACATTGTTGAAGAAGGAATCCATGTACCAGCGGTTCCAGAGGAAGTTATGAAGGCCCTTCAGGAGACCGTGTCTATTGATAATACTCGAGACCTCGAGCTTATGAGCGATGTAAGCCCGGTATGCCGGGAACGCTCCGATCAAAATCATTGCCAATGATGCGGCGATAGGCACGACTTCGGCTGCAGGGGAGGCCGAGGCATGAGCTACATTCTCCGCGGAGATGAGGTGGAGGTCGTGGAACTGTTCTGAGAATAGTCCCGAGAGCGCCTCCTTCATCCACGGTCCGACCAACCCTATCCCAACAGTCAATACAGCCAAAATTCCGTACGGAATTAGCATCACAATAGAGGGCTCGCCTACGTGTCCACCATGAGAGTTTCCTTCGGAGTGACCTTTATGGAACATTATACCCATGAACCTTATTGTGTAAAAGCTTGTGACGGCCACCGTCAATGCTGCAAGAGCGAAGAGGGCATATTGACCGCTCTCGAGGCAGGAGAGAAGTATTCCATCCTTGCTCCAGAAGCCTGAGAGGGGCGGTATTCCGATCAGTGCCAAGGAAGCGATCCACATGAAAGCCCATGTGAATTTCATCTCCTTGCGCGAGAAGTTCATGTCGGTGATGTATATGGAGTGCGACGCATGGATCAGGACGCCCGCGCAAAGGAATAAGGCTGCCTTGAAGATCCCATGGTTTATGAGATGGAAGATCCCAGACGTGAACCCTTCTACTAAGGCTGTCGGGCTCATGCCAGCCACACCTAAGCTGAGCATCATGTAGCCTATCACACTCATGGTAGAGTAGGCCAGAGCCTTCTTGAGTTCCAGAGCGACCATCGCCTGAGTGCCCGCCAAAAATGCGGTGAACCCTCCAACCGATGCAACCACCACGAAGAAGACCAATGCTTCTTGTATGTTAGGGACCGCTAACCAAGCACCAAAGTAGAATATCGGCAGGACGCGTGCAACAAAATACACACCTGCCTTCACCATGGTTGCTGCGTGTATGAGGGCAGAGACAGGGGTCGGTCCTGCCATTGCCTCAGGCAACCATTCGTGGAAGGGGAACTGGGCGGACTTGGCAAACGGCCCTGCTAGGAGTAAGAGTGTTGTTATGGTGAGAATCCCAGGCGTCTCAGCCATCTTGGAAAGCCAGACACTCGCACTTTCATAGAGCTCAACGAAGTTAAATGTTCCAGAGTAAAGGTAAATGATTATGATTCCCCCAAGGAGGGCTACGTCGCCAAAGGTCGTAACAAGGAGTGCCTTCAAACCACACCTAGAGGGCTTCTGGAATGGGTGTGGTGGTGGACCTCCTATCCAGTACTTCTTGTCGTCGGTGTAATAGTGCCCTATAAGTCCAAAGCTGCAGAGCCCGACGATCTTCCAACCAATAAAGAAGAAGATGAAGTTGTTTGCAAGGATTAGCATTAGCATACCGCCTATGAATAGGGACATGAAGAACCAGTACCTGTCCTCGCCTGGCTCCCCTTCCATGTACTTGAATGAGTAGACAAGAATTAGAAAGCTGAGGAAGGCCACGAGGTTTGCTAGGATTATGCTGAGGGAATCCAAAAGGATGCCTATACCTACGCTGGCACCCTCAGGTAGGGAGAACCAGAAGCCCCTAAGCTCCTCGTATCCGTGGGATGGCATTGAGAAGATCATGAGAAGAGCCATCATCCAAGCTACAAATGAGAAGAGAGCTACGGCAGCGTATCTTGCCCTCCCCAAACTTTTAGGCAAAACAAAATGTACAACAGACCCAATGGTCGGCATGGCCCAGCAGAGCCAAGGAGCTAACTCAATAGTCATTCGGCATCATCCTCCTCCTAAAAGAGCTATGGCGGCAGACCTCGCAAAATTGATCAGAGTATCAGGAAAAATACCAAGGACCACTATTAAGGCTGCCATAATTAGGAGTGGGATTAACATAACCAAAGGACCTTCCTTAGCCTCTTCTACCTTCTTATGGGATATGGGCTGAAGAAGTGCCTTTATAGTTCTAAGGTAGTAGGCCGCCGAGATAACACTGTTTACAATCACGGCGATCCCGAGCCATGCCATATTGGCCTCCACCGTGGCCATAATTATTGTTAGCTCGCTAATGAAGCCGTTCAGTGGAGGCATCCCAGTCAGGGCGAAGAGCGAAAGGGCAAATATGGCGGCAGTGATAGGCATCTTTCGCCCTATCCCGGCCATCTCCTTCATCTCTCTTGTCTCCAGCCTATAGAGGATCATTCCAGCGCAGAGGAACGCGGCCCCCTTCATGATCCCATGGTTGAATATATGCATGAGTGTGCCCGTCAATCCCAAAACGGTTCCAGTTGCCAGTCCAGCGAGCATATACCCAATGTGACCTATGCTGGAGTAAGCGAGGAGTCTCTTCAGGTCTGTCTGGAGGAGGGGGGTCAGGTTACCGACGAACATTGTTACAAGACTGAGTATAGCAAGGACACTCAGCCACTCAACCTCGATGCCCGTTAAGACAGTAAACCCAACCCTACAGATCGCATAGATTCCGGTCTCCACAACAACGCCTGAGAGCATTGCGGAGATCGGTGATGGTGCGGCAGAGTGAGCGTCTGGAAGCCATGTGTGGAGGGGGACTATCGCGCTCTTTACACCAAGTCCTATTAGAATAAATATGGCAGAGACATAAAGCCAGACGCTCGAGCCAACATTTGAGAGAGCCATGTGGAGTCCCTGAAAGTTCAAGGTTCCGCAAATCCCGTAAAGGATGGACATGCCGAATAAAAGGGTTGCCGACCCAGCTGAGCTCATGATAAGGTACTTGAAGGCAGCCTCAATCGGTTCCCACCTCTGCTTACGGAAGGCGACTAGTGTATAGGAAGAGATGCACATCATCTCCCAGAATACAAAGAACGTGAAAAAGTCGCCCGCGAAGACTGTCCCAACCATGCCACTTATCATCAATAGGAGAAGGGAGTAGAATAAGGGGACGCCTGTGTCCCTCTCCATGTATCTCAATGAGTAAACTGAAGCGAAGATTCCAATCAATACGAAGATCGTTGCCATGAATATTCCAAGCATATCAATCCTTAATTGTGAGGAGAAGAAACTCGTGAATGTTTGAGCGCCGCCAGAGGAGATGTTGCCAAACAATTCGTAGATATACCAGAGCGAGATCATAAGTCCAATGGACGCATAGACACCGCAAAGCTGCACCTTTTTGATCCGTTCGAGAAGCCAACCTATTAATGGTGTTGTTAAGGCGAAGATTAATAAAATGTCGATTGGTGGTGAAAACATCATTATCCACCTAGCCTTTCAGACGCTTAAGCATGCGAACGTCTAGAGTCCCATAATGTCGGTATGCGTAGACTATTATTATCACGGCTACTGCACTCACGGAGGCCGCCAGACCTATAGAGACCGTTACTATTGACAGAGCCAAAGGATCTATGAGGCCTGGGATCGAGCTTGCCAGACTGATGAAGTTGAAATTTGCCGCATTAATGAGGATCTCTATGCCCAAGAGGAGCCTTATCATGTTCCTCTTCGTCACTAGGCAGTAAATGCCTATCATATAAAGGGTAAAGGAGAATACTAAATAATGGGGCGTCTCGATCACTCCTCACCACCCCCCGTCTCCCTGAATATCGCCAAACATGATATTGCGGCTACAAACATCACAAAGGCTTGGGCGATCACGTCAACGTTACGGTTTTCCCACAAAAATCGGCTGTAACCTGGACCAATGTCCCCTTGGACGCCCAGATAGTGACTCGTGTCCAAGGTATATTCAAGGGCAGGAAAACTGTTCTGATAGACCATAGTGGTAAATATTAGGATCGCTATGACGCTCAAAAATGCGCCCGCGGCGGCGGTCCTGTCGAGAGGCATTATTTCTTCTCCTCCTTCAATGTTGTGAGCGTGAGGGCGGCTATAAACAGGGTAACAATACCACCCGCGTAGACCAAGAGCTGGTAGACTGCTATGTAATGCGCGTCCAAGAGCCAGTAGAGGGCACCTATAGACACGCACATTCCGCAGAATGAGAGGACCGCGTAGAGTAGTTTCTTGATCTCTAAGGTTCCTATAGCAAGAATAACGGTAAGTGCCATCAGAAGTAACTGTAATCCCTCGAGAGTGGACGTATCGATCGCCCCTCTGACATTGGACAAAAAACTTATATTAATCATTTATATATTTAAATGTTGGCTCTTAAGAGCGGCGAATCCAATGAGCCCCGATCCATTATTTTTACTTCCTGTGGCTGCCGTCTCCGCGATTTTTGTAATCGCACTGATCTTCTGGATCGGTGGTAAGATGTCCCCAAATGTGCCGAAAAACGACCCTGAAAAGTTGGCCCCCTATGCATGTGGAGAGGAGTTTCAGATCGAAGAGCATGGAATAAACATGGAAAGATTCTTGATATATGCCCTTTACTTCCTGATCTTCGATGTTTTAACATTCATTATGGCAGTCTCTTTCTTTGAGAGGGGCATAATGCCAGCGATATACTCCGCGGTTGCCCTCGCGTCAGTTGCGGTTTTGGTGATGGCCAGGAGGCACAAATAATGTCTGTTCGCAAATGGGCGCGGATCAGGTCGCCTTGGCTCATCCATTTCAATACAGGCGGTTGTAACGGCTGCGATATAGAGTTTGTGGCAGCCATCACCCCGAGGTTTGACGTTGAGCGTTTTGGTATAAAGCTTCAGGGCAGCCCCAGGCACGCAGACGTCTTAGGGGTCACTGGCCCCATAACAATGCAGATAACCAAGAGGCTTGTTCGGATTTACAGGCAGATGCCGGAGCCAAAGTTCGTTGTTGCGATAGGCACGTGTGCCACAAGCGGGGGTCCATTTAAGGACTGCTACAGCGTCCACGGCGGTGTGGACACTGTTATACCAGTTGACGTATACATCCCAGGGTGCCCGCCCAAGCCAGAGGCGATAATCTACGGGATAGCCAAGCTGTTGAACAAGTTAAGTGGAAGTGGGAGTGGAGGGGAAGATAATGGAGGACATACTCAAAAGACTTGAAGGCTACAAAGATAATATAATTGAGATAAAGAGGCCCAAGGAGAGGAGGATATTCGTAAGGGTAAAGTCTGATGGCTTCAAAAATTTCCTTTCTCGCCTAATAGAGGACCTAGAGCTTAGGCACTTGTCTACCATAACTGGGGTGGACTTGGGGCAGGAGATGGAGCTCTTATACCACTTCTCTTACAAGTACTCGGTGGAGATCTCCGTCGGGGTGAAGGTTCCCAAAAGTGCCCCGAAGGTTCCAACCATAACAGACTTGATCCCTGGCGCCATATTCTATGAGCAAGAGATACACGACTTGCTGGGGATAGAGTTCGAGGGACACCCAAACATGGGACCTCTTATAGTGCCCGAGGGGTGGCCGGAGGGGGTCTACCCCTTGAGGAAGGAGTACACTGTTCAGGAGTTGAATAGGATAGCAAGGGGTGGAAGATGATGAGTTACGGATCAACAATAAAGGTGCCTTTCGGTCCCCAGCACCCCGCCTTAAAGGAGCCAGAGTACTTCCTTTTCGAGGTGGATGGAGACATAGTGGTGAAGGTGACGCCTAGGATAGGATACGTCCACAGGGGGGTCGAGAAGGCCTTCGAGCAGGAGACCTATCTGCACAACCTGTACCTGGCTGAGAGGATATGTGGGATATGCTCCCACGCGCACACCACATGTTACACGCAGACCGTGGAAGGACTTATCCCGCTGGAGGTGCCGCCGAGGGCAGTATATATAAGGCTAATAATGGCTGAGCTGGAACGCCTTCACAGTCACTCCCTCTGGGTAGGGATTGCAGCCCATGAGGCCGGCTTCGACACATTATTCATGTACCTTTGGCGCGACAGGGAGATGATAATGGACCTAATGGAGGAGATCTCGGGCAATAGGGTCACGCATGCTATCAATACCATAGGAGGGGTCCGTAGAGACATAACAAGCGAGCAGGCGAACAAGATAAAGAAGTTCATGGACAAGTTTGAAGCGAACGTGAAGGAGTACATGAAAGTCCTCGAGACCGAGCAGACATTCCTCAAGAGGACGAAAGGTGTCGGGATACTTAAGCCGAGGGATGCGATCTCACTCTGCGCCGTAGGTCCAACCCTCAGGGCGAGTGGGATAAAGAGCGACGTTAGGGCAGATGATCCATACCTCGCATATGGAGAGATACCATTCAACGTAATTACGCATGACGGCTGTGACGTGTACGCAAGGACTATTGTCAGATGCGAGGAGATGATCGAGAGTGCCAACATCATCAGGTATGCGCTGGATCATCTTCCAGAGGGCAAAATAAAGGTACCTCCTCCAAGGACAATAGCCCCAAATGAGTCGGTCGGTAGGGTGGAGGCGCCAAGGGGCGAACTTATCCATTACGCAAGGTCAAATGGAACCGCCAAGCCAGAGCGCTACAAGGTCCGCGCCCCGACCCTAGGTAACCTGGCGTCCGTCTGCCAGACACTCATCGGAGCACATGTGGCGGACATCCCGATGATCCTGGCAGGGATTGACCCCTGCTTCTCTTGCATGGATCGCGTGGTAATAATAAATAAGGACGCTTGAGACAGAGTGAGGTGGAGCAATTGGTCCTATATGAGATCGTTGGCGTCTTTATTTATCCAGGGATAGCATTCCTCTTCGGTCTTGCCTTCCTGTATGAGTGGATAGACAGGAAGTTCTTCGCCAGGGTCCAGAATAGGATAGGACCGCTCTATACCGGTAGATCTGGCATCCTCCAGCCAGTGGCAGACTTTATAAAACTGCTTTCCAAGGAGGACATAGTTCCGGCTAGTTGCGAGAAGCCCATTTTCTCCGTGATACCAATCGTCTATGCGACACTACCACTGATCGCCCTATTCGTGATACCGATAACCGGGAGTGCGCTCATAGCCTTCGAGGGCGATGTGATCTTCCTGATGTTCGTTTCAGCACTGATTACTCTGACAGTATTCCTCGCCGGATGGAGTTCGGCTGGAAGCTTCAGCAGGATTGGGAGCATTAGGTCTGCCCTGCAGATGCTGAGCTATGAAATACCCTTTGGACTAGCGCTGATTGGTCCAGCAATAAGCACACATTCTCTCTCGCTTACGAAGATAGCCCAGTGGCAGGCAGCAAACTCCTCCTGGTTCCTTTGGCTCCAACCCATAGGATTTGCGGTCGTTCTGATCAGCCTCCTCGCAGAGCTTGAGCTTGTCCCCTTCGATATCCCTGAGGCGGAGACCGAGATAGTTGCTGGGTGGCTGACAGAGTATGGAGGGAGGAGGCTGGCCCTATTCAGGCTTGGAAAGGACCTAGAGCTGGTAATGGCTTCCACACTTGTGGCTTCCCTTTACCTCGGCGGTGCGCAGCCTCTGTTCTTTATACCACCTGTGGTAATCCTCATTTTGAAGAGTATAATTGTGTTATTGCTGATCTCATTCATAAGGGCAATATTTGCCAGGTTCAGGATCGACCAGATGACCTCTGGTATGTGGACATATTTGCTGCCATTAATGATAGTACAGATACTCCTTGTCCAATTCGGGATTGGAGGGTGATTGTGTGAGTCTCTTCAGGGAGGCGGCAAGGCAGATCTTAAGAAAGCCAGCAACGGTGAAGTATCCATTCGAGCCAGGAATTGTGCCTCCAGGTCTGAGGGGGAGACCTGTTTGGGACATGGAGAAGTGTATACTTTGCGTCCTCTGCCAGAATGCGTGTCCCACGGCAGCGATAAAGATGATCCCCAAGGGACCAGATGCCGGGATCGAGTACCACTTAGACAGGTGCATATTCTGTGCAGAATGCGCGGACGCCTGCCCCAGGAAGGCCATAACCATTACGACGAACTTTGAGCTCGCAGATACCTCGAGGTCGACTATGGTGCAGCATTACAAGAAGCCTCAGCAGGCTCAAACACAGGCTGCAAAAACATAATTATATTTTTACGCTCCCAAAAAATTTGCGAAGGGTATTCCAAAAAATATCATTTTAAGTTACTTTTTGTATATAGCCATTCCAAAAGACCTGTGCCAGTCTGATCCAGCTCTTCACAGCAGTGGAACGCCATACCTTCGAACAACTCCGTGACGCCGCCAGGGAAGTTGCGCGAGAATTTGGCATAACTGTTTGGCGAAATCAGTGATGATGAGAGGCTGTAAGTATTACCTTTCGCCGTAATTATTGTGGTTTTAGCCTTAATCGGAGCGCCATGGGCGTCCACCTGCTCGACCTTAACTTCGACACTGGAGATAGGGTCAGGCGGACCCTCGGATAGCACGGCACCCGATACAAAAGTTTTGTCCTGAACAACATCCCTTCTCAGACCTATTGAAATCTGGTCGAATTGGGCGTGGAGGGCGAACCAGCTGTCGATATGCCATCTCCTGGACCCCCAACTCTTGTCCCTTTGACCGAGCCCGTTGATTATTACCATTTTACCATCTGGGAGGCGGACTGCCCCAGAGATGATCCCTGACTGTTCGAAGTGTTCAGCCCACGATGTGCCACTGCCCTTCCCGAATGAGTAGGGTGAGAGGCGTGCCTTCCATAACAGCTCAGCAGCCACATCCCTGTCCGAGAAGTTTATCCGCCACAGGCTCATCGGCTCTATCAATTCGTATGAGAGATGCCCGTCTGAGAGTGATGAAAGGTCGCGGTCAAACCCCCCGGATACCTCGTTGTAGTAGATTTTCTTAAATTCGCCGTAGAATAGGGCAAAAACGAATTCTCGCCGCCCCAGGTTCGGGAGAAGGCCTATAGTAGAGAACGAAGATATGCCGGTTTTTGCATCAACGAAGTTGAAGTAGTAGCTCTCCCGCCAGTCCGGGCTTTGAGATGGTGTATGAAGATAATCGTCATCAGCTTTTGGTGTTAGCATTTCGCATCCAGACATTATATCTAGTAGGCAATACTTATCTCAATTTTGTATCGTAATTGGTTGCACATCTTTCTTTGTCAACGCAAAACTATCGTTATTTGTTATTTATTACTTTATTATTTATTAAACCAAACCTAAAAGCTACACACAGTATGAGACCACCCACCAAAAGGATTCATGCGATTAAGGTAAAATCTAAGCTTTTACCGAATCACATACATGGGCTTCACTAAAGCAAAAAATTGCGGTACCTGAGATGAGAATTTTGTGCATTAAGAGAACAGCCATTAAGGCAGGTAGTATAGGATCGGGTCCTTTTCTTTTAGGAAGGGCAGTGCCTTCATCTTGATGATCTTCTTCTTGATGCGCGAGAATGCAGGATCCTCGTCGTTCTTCAAGAAGTATGGGAGGTACTCCTCCAACACATTCTTCGAGAGGTTCCAGTCCACTTCTTCTGTAATCCCAACCTGATCCGTGTAGCGGGCAAACCCCCTCCAGTATGCAGTGGCGCCCGCCAAGATGAGATCCTTTCTGTCCATCTGGGAGAACTTCATGTAAAGTTCCATGTGGGCTCTGTCTGCAGCTTCGGCGTATGCCTGGAGATCCTCGAGTGGGACCTCGGCAATGCCTCCCCCTTTCTCGGTGTAAGCGACCATTTTTGTGACAAGCTTGGAGTAATCTGCAGGCTCAATTGACATAGTTCCAATGTCGTTGAAAGTCGCCCTTGCGCCCCTAATAGCCATGGCTATACCAAGCGTTGACGTTGGAAGTTTGGCTTCCGTTGCGGACCAAGGGAGCCACAACCTCCCCCTCCCATCATAAAGGTTGATGTACTCAGATATAACGAGGATCTCTTCATTGCCAAGGGGGTATGGGCCGTGGTTTACGATCTTAGCTCTGGCGTCGCACTCCTCCAAGAAGGCGTATAGGTCTATCGATCCTATGGCGCGTCTTGCCCTTACGGTCTGGTCAATGCCCACAGGCTGGAGGTGGTCCTTTATCCACTTCAAGGACTCCTCGCTCAGGGCGATGTTCTTCTTGCCTGAGGATGCGACTGTGGGCTTCCCAGAGTCGAAATAGTTGGTAGCCAGACGGTACCAGTGCTCTAACATGAAGCGCCACTGTTCGCGCTTCTCAGCGGGCTCCATTGAGGGGTTGCCACCATACTTGTTGTAGATCACGCCCATCCGGGCTAGGGAGTAATAAAGCCAAAGGTATGTTATAGACAGGGCATTTATTGGCGACAAAAGCCTCTTGCTGCGCCTAGCCAGTTCTTCAGGCGTTATCATCTTCCAGACCCTACTCATGACTTCATAGAGCTTCTCGTAAGTCTGGTAGAATGCCACGCAGATGTAGGCGTTCACTGGAAAGATCTTTGAGTCGAGGAAGCCCCTTTCAAGTATTATATCAGCGAAGACCCTACTAAGATGGGCAATTTGCTCGTTGATCTTTGAGGTTTCCAAACATAACCCCTCTTAAGTTATTAATTTAGTGTAAATAAAGCTTAAGAATTATGCACGACAATTTAATAACATTCCAACAATACACCTAGTGAATCTATTGTGTTGTGGTCACAATGAAGAGGGTTGGCGAAGGACTGATAACCCTGAGGTGTGTGGCAGAGGGCGAGCTGAGGATCGTCAAGTCGCCTAAAGACGTCATAGAGCTTTGGAAAGAGGGGGCAGAAAGGAAGATCGTGTTGGTCGAAGATGCAGGTGTGACTACGCTGGGACCTATACTGCCCAAACTGGCAGGCGTGGTCTGCACTTCAGGTGGTTTAGGGTCGCACCTCGCCATAGTTAGCAGGGAGTTTTCCATACCGGCGCTGATGGGGACGCGGATAGATGGTTTGTGCTTGGATGAAATTAATAGAAAGAGGGCGATCATTAGACCCTGCGATGGTTCGCGCGGAGAACTACTAATCCTCGAATAAAATGCCCCAAGAGAAACATCCCAATAGTGATGTTTGGATGTGTTTATCAGAACCTCTATTAGGAAGGGCTTTCACTTAACACAGAGTTAATCCATTCGTCCCTCCGAAATGGGAGGTATACCGAGCGGTTTAATGGATCAACTCAGGGTGATCTTCTATTCTGCCATTGAGATAAGCATCTATCGCTTCTTCTGCGCGATCTATGTTGGTGATTATGGGACGAATTCCGTTCAAAATCAATGACTGGTAGGCGCCCATTCCCATCCCTCCGCAGATAACCACTTGACAATCAGAGATGGGGTTGATTATAGCCCTATGCTTTTGATCCGATCCCATATGTGGCCCCCTTGATTCTTGTTGGTGTGCCCCGTGGTGGAACTGACCATGTCCCAGTTTGGGGACCAACCTCTTCTCCTTTATGGAGCTTCCTTCTACCTCGACTACTAGATAATAGGGAGCTCTCCCAAAGTGTTTACTTACATTGACGCCATCATCCGTTACTATGGCCAACTTCAAACTAATCACCCCTTGTTCTTGATTTGTAGTTCGATAACCACAAGGTAGCTTTTATATTTTGTGATATATCCCTGATTTCTCCATGTTGTTGAGTGAAGGTCAATGATCCCTTTTCCAATGGTTTAGGATTTAGGGGCATATCCCGAATCAGCCAAAGTTAGGTAAACCTTCCCGTTATATTCTACTCTTCGAACCGCCCCCCTCTCAATAAGATCTTTTATAGCCTTATCGGGATTAACATGCCTCTCATTGAGGATTTTACGCACATAATCTTGCCTTAGAGGATGTACAGCCATTATCTTCAGCAAGCCCTCAATCGGGTCCTCGAATCCGGCTGTCGCGAAACTATCCTCTTCTTGATAGTCTAAGACTTTTGTACTGATCCCTAATTCTATGAAGCGCTCGTACCACTCGAAGATTCTGTGCGAGGGTTTGACGCCGGGTTCTGCCGGCGGGCGCACAGGTACTGAGAGGTATGCATCTTGAGGTGACACACGGCACACAAATTCGGCCGTTTTGAAGAGGTTATCTGAGCCATCATTCAGACCTTCCAAGAGCATCGTCTCGGTTATTAAGATGCCTCCGTAACTTTTCCTAAACTCTTCAATGCTCCGAAGAACTGTGGGTAAAGAGAGGGCCGGATGGGGTCTGTTCACCTTCCTGTATATTTCATCAACAACAGCATCTATCTTCACAGAGATGAGATCCGCCTCGGCGAGGTCAGATGATGCAGAGTTTATTATGGAACCGTTAGTTATGACAGCAACTTTGTTTTTAACATTCTCTTTTATCATCTTTATGGTCTTGCCCAAGTTTATGTCCAACGTGGGCTCGCCATCAGGTACAAATGTGATATAGTCAATATTCTTTTTGAACTCCCTAATGGCTAGCAACACCTCCCTAAGAACATCCTCAGGCTGAAAAAATTGCCTCCTATTCACAGTTAGGTTCGTAGTCCTGCCGACTTGGCAGTAGACGCATGAGTAAGTGCAATATTTCTTGGGTATGTTGTTTATTCCCAGCGAGACTCCGAGGCGCCTAGAGGGGACAGGACCAAATACGTACTTCATCTTTATCTCATCCTTTAAATTTCCCAGATCTAACTATCTTTGAGTACCTGTGGAGGGCGGTTTCTAACTCCACTCTGCCCACATTTAGGCTCTTTGCAAATTCTTCAAGATCCGAAATGTTAAGTGCTCTCATGGCCTCTGCAACTCTTGGGGTCGGCGGGGGATCAGCTTTTCTCCACACCTTTCTCATATCCCGAAGGAAGATCGATACTGTAACGGGACCGACTCCTTTGCCGAGCTTTTTTAGTCTATTTTCTAAGTCCCTACTGTCACTAGCCAGTTCATGGACTTTGCTCAGGCTCCCGCCGTACTCCCTCATCAAGTTACCGCAGATATTGAGTATCCTGTCCGCTGTGCTGAAGTCGTATCTAGTGTAACCCCCTTCGTCCAGTATATCGACTATCCTATCCCAGCCGACTTTCAAGAGTGATTCTGGATCTGTTAGTCCGTATCTTTTAAAGAGCTTAAATGTTTTAGTGGCCGTCTCCTCTCTGATCGGTTTTGAGTAAAGAAAGGCTGCCATAAACCACTCAAAGTAAGACCTATCGCCCTTATTCAGGTCTATGGACAACATCTCAGAGTAGGGCTGTCCGTGCTCCTTGATAAATTTAAGAAGATCTGTTTGGAGTATGCTCGTTTTGAACACCACATTTGTTTTCTTGGGAAGGATTTTTCATCCCTTGTCCACAATCCTCTCTCGTTGTCCCTCTACTTATAAGGTACCTTCTCTTTGCCTCAGTCGTGAGCCTCATAACAACCTCATCTATGGCGCTTTTGAAACCCTCAACGTCATACATTACAAGGAACTTCTTGGAGTCCACGAAATTCTTAAGCTCCTTGAGAAAGGGATCCTTGGTTAATCCGCCTCCATAATCAGGGAGATCTATTAACCTACTGAGAGCATCAAGTAGCCGGAATGGTCCATAGAGCGGCGGCTCGTTTAGGCACCCCTGAGCGCTCGTGGCCAAGAAAAGGGCCAACTCGAAGAGGTAGTCATTCACCGTCTCCTCAACCTTTCCCATATTTTCTCCATCCCCTTTTTTAAAACTCTCACCGTACCTGTTCAGGTACACGATCCTTTCAAGTGGCTCCCTTCGCGGAGGTTTGGGGATGTTTGCTGGGTAGCCCACTACCACAATCAGCTCAGGCTCTACGCCCTCTGGGATATTGAGTAGTTCCTTCACTGCGTTGTGTGAGAATGACTTGACTACGCATGTCCCCAGACCCAGCGCATGTGCCGCCAATGTGATATTTGTAGCAGCCATTGAGCAGTCTGCTATCGTCAAGTAGTCCCTGGCAAGTTGACCGCCGACCTTGTATGAATACCCCTTGTCTGAGCAGATCACAATGGCTAAGGGGGCATCACCGAGATATCCCGGCGAGACTTTTTTAAGCAGGTCGAGTAAAGTCCTGTCTTTGACGACTATGAACCTCCATGGCTGTATGTTCCCCCCTGTCGGCGCCCATCTGCCTGCGTCCAGTATTTTCTCAATGAGATCGTCCGGTACAGGGTCTTCTTTGTAGCTCCTCACGCTCCTTCGAGCCTTTATAGCCTCCAGAACATCCATTCCTTAACCCCCTAATTTATGATGTGCGCAATTAATATTATCTTTAGTCGGTGAAGTTTATTAATACTGCCAGATTCTAATCCAATCGCTGGTGTAGGACCAATGATCAAGTTATTTACACACGAAGGCTGTGTAAATTGCAAGAAGGCGAAAAGATTGCTTCAGAGAGTGCTTCCAGATTTTGGGGCCTCCTATGAGACACATGTTTTGGAAATGGACATTGAAGATTCAGAGGCTTTGGCGGAACTTTTAATGCTGAATACTGAGCTTGTTCCAACTATCACAATTGGGGGAAAGGTACTAAGCGGAGAGGATGCGACAGACGAAGGAAAGATCCGAGCGGCGTTGTCCTCAGAACTGAAAAAATTATTTGACTCTTAGTTCCTTACAATCTCCTCGACCAAAAATAGCAATAACTTGGGAATGGTTCTCAGAGTATAGTGCACATTTCATAACCTCAGGCAGGCTTCTTATTGCGAAGAAAAGATAAATATACAGATCTATTAGTATAGTCAGTAATCAGCGGGCCGGTCGTCTAGCTTGGTTAGGATACCGCCCTGACACGGCGGTGGTCTCCGGTTCGAGTCCGGACCGGCCCACTTGAATTTTTAAGCGGATCTATAAAGCCACATATGAAAAGCTCAAGATGAAAAGCTACAAAACTTTCACTACCTAATCGGAAGCCTGCACCTTAGATGCATTACATCTATGTTAAGTGGGAAAAAGACTGTTATTTTAGATATCGTTTTATATTAATCATCTATCATTTTTCGGTTTTTGCTCTTTTCAAAATAATTGAGCCACGTCAAAAGTCTGATTTCCTGGACAAATAAGCAAGTATTGTTTCATTTTTGGGTTGTAGCACTTTTTGCCGCTCTATATTATTAAATTTGTTGGTAATAAATATTATTTTTTAATAAAAATTCTGGAAAAATTAATAAGGATAGAGGGTGTTATTAGACCCAGGTGTAACGATTGAGAAGGGAGTGGCTAGCCCTTCTATTGGTTTTAACAATAACAGTTTCCGCTGCGGCGCTATCCATCATATCCTCCCATAATCCCGAAAATCCATCCAACACAAAGGTAAAGGTCGTGGCAACATTCTACCCATTGGCCTACATGGCTGAAGGGATAGGCGGAGACAGAGTCTCTGTAAAGACCCTAATCCCATACAACACAGAGGTACACTCTTGGCAACCCTCAATGGCGGATATGATCACTGTGAGCGAAGCGGACGTTATTTTACTCAACGGGGGAGGACTTGACTGGTGGATGGGAGAAATCCTCAATTCCATAAACATGAGCGGGAAGCTCATTGTAGATACCAGTCAAGGGCTGGAACTGCTCCCATTAGGGAGCGAGAATGGGCATGAAGGCGATCACATAGAAAGGGGAGATTATGATCCACATATATGGTTGTCACCTTACATGGCAGTTAGGCAGGCAGAAAGGATTTTCTCTGCGCTTGTTGAGAAGGACTCATCGGGCGTGAAATATTATCAAGAGAGGTTTGAGGCTCTCAAGAAGCGTCTAGAAGATTTGGACGATAGGTACCAGAAGGAGCTCGCTAACAAGACAAAGGAGGTAATTATTGTTGCTCATGAGGCTTACGGCTACCTGGCAGCCAGGTACGGTTTCAGGCAGCAGGGGGTCATAGGCATTTCTGCAGACCAGCAACCGAGCATCCAAGCCATCAGAGACCTGGTGGACATAATGACTAGGTACAATATTAGAGTGATATATTTAGACCCCGCCTACTCTGCTTCTTATGTAATGGCTCTGAAGAGTGATGTTGAGGCTAAGACGGGATGGGATGTCCAAATTATGAAGCTCTATCTTGCCTTGGGACCAGCGGATGGAAAAGATTACTTGGGACAACTGGAGGCAAACCTTGAGGCGCTCATAGTAGGGCTGAGGGGCTCATGAGGAGGGGAAAATGTAGATTCAAACAGCCCAAGTAAGGCATGTTGTTTCAGGTCGCATAACCTCAATGGAAAAATCTGGGATCGATTCAGGGGTGAGAGAGATAATGAGTAAAGATATGGTCATAGAGGTAAAAAATCTCAGCGTGAATAGGTCAGGATCTCTTGTAATAAAGGATGCAAATTTCGAAGTTTTGAAAGGAGACTATGTTGGGATCGTCGGTCCAAACGGGGGCGGGAAGACAACCTTGCTCCTCGCACTTCTGGGGCAGATCCCGAAGGCTAGCGGCACAATCAGGCTGTTTGGGAAGAGCATAGAATCCTTTAACGAGTGGGAGAGGGTTGCATTTGTTCCTCAGGACGCGACCAACTTCGACGCGAACTTCCCATTGTCGGTCAGGGAGCTCGTCTCATTGGGGAGGCTTGGAAGGAAAAGAATTGGGAAAAGGTTGAGCAAAATAGACTGGGATGAGGTTGATTCTGCCTTGGAGTTCATGGGCCTCTCGGAGGTCGCGGAGAGGAGGATAGGGGAGCTCTCTGGGGGGCAAAAGCAGAGGATGTTCGTTGCAATGGCACTGGTTAGAGACCCAGATGTGATAATTATGGATGAGCCTGTTGCAGGAATAGATGCCGCCACGCAAGAGAAATTCTACCAGAAGATGAGCGATCTTAACCAGAAGAGAGGAATAACAATAATGATGGTGTCTCACGATCTCTCAGCAGTCTTCTGCAGGATGTCTAAGGTGATATGCGTTAACAAGGAGGTTAATGTTGCAGAGATCAGACCGGATGTAGATCTAGAGGGGGTTTTGAGGAAGGCATACGGGGATCACTTCCACTTTGTTTTCCATAGGCATGAATGTAAGGGGGAGTTTAAGGCTTGATGGAGGCTTTAGGCGTGATTGGATTGAGGGGGATGATAGGAGGTGCGGGTCTTACAGGTTTTATGAACTCCTCGGTCTCGCTGATGGAGTTACTGAATTACCAGTTCTTTCAGAATGCCATTTTGGGAGGTTTAGCGGCGGGCTTTGCCTGTGCTTGGATCGGTCTATTCCTCGTGCTCAGGAAGGAGGCCATGATAGTAGACGGGGTTGCACATACGGCCTTTGGGGGCGTGGCGCTCGGGCTACTCTTGGGGATAGATCCCCTCATAACCGCGCTGGGGATCTCTATTGTATCGGTCTTTGGGGTTAGCCATATGAAGAGAAAGGGACTAGCAGAGTCTGACTCGGCTATAGCCTTGATGCTTGCCATCGGCTTCTCTACAGGGCTGATCATCATAAGCATTGCTGGCGGGTTCAGTGTGGATCTCTTTAGTTATCTATTTGGTTCTATACTCACCATCAGCAGGTCTGACCTATTGATGATATTGGTGCTGGGTATGGTCATTATAGCCTTCCTGACAGTCTTCCACAAGGAACTTTTAGCGATCACGTTTGATGAAAGGGGTGCGAAGATGATGGGCATACCAGTGGACACTATCCTGACCATGTTCAACCTAATAGTTGCAATAACAATAACTCTTTCCATCAAGATAATAGGGATAATACTGGTTGTAGCGCTTATAGTGATACCAGCGTTGACGGCGCTACAACTTAGAGCCTCTTTTGCAAAGACCGTCATCTCAACAATTCTTATAGGGTTGGCAAGCGTGGTGGTGGGGATAATAGCCTCCATATTTTATAACGTGGCCACGAGTGGGGTAATAGTCTTCACTATGTTGCTGATTTACTTGACCACCACCGCTCTATTTAGGTGGATGAGGTGAATGATGCGAGGTATTTTGAGAGGGTTAGGCGCATATCCGGGTTTTAATTTGGAGGCGGGTTTAGGTTTAAGGGCGGTTTTAGATTATGGCTTAGTTCAGATCTGGGTGCTTCTTGGAGGAAGATCATCTCGGGGCATAATTGATAACCCGGGTGAAAATATTTGCAAAATGTTTTCAAATGTGAAATCAGAAATTAAATATAAAAATAAAACCAAAGTTAATGCTAAAAACAAAGCTAAAACTAAAAGATTTAAAAGTTTATGGGGGGACCCATTTTGGTTGTAATAAGCTTATCAATCCCGGATGATTTGCTTGCGGAGCTGGACAAGATATTGGGCAGAGAGTGGTTCGCCAGCAGATCAGAAGTCCTTAGGCAGGCACTCAGGAAATATATATCAGAGTATAGGGGTATTGAGAGCCTAAAAGGAGTGGTCGTCGCAACACTAACTGTTCTCTACAACAAGAATGAGAAAGGGGAGGAACAGCTGAAGCTCCAACATGAGTTCGGTGACATTATCTCCGCATTCTTCCACTTCCATGTTAAT
>JACIVQ010000026.1 GCA_014361445.1 Methanosuratincolales archaeon
TGGGTCCGAAAACCACCGCATCGATAGTTGCCCATCTAACGCTACAACCTTCAAAGTTCCTATAGGTCTGCTTCCATCTATTTAACTCTTGAACACACTCCCACCTCAATATCATCTTACCGCGCGATGTTTGGACCTCATAAAGGTTTGTGGATATCCTCTCAACCTCTATTTTTCTCTTTACCGAAACTAAGTGGCCCTCTTTGATTTTTATCCCAACTCTATTAAAGAACTCACCCAAACACTCATTTTCATGAGCTTCCATTTCAGTACCGTCAACTATCACCTTCAAAGCATCATCCCTATCCTTTTCAAAGGATTGTCTATTAATTAATCTTTACAAGATAAAATCATTATTGCGGCCCTCTCCGGCTAGAAAAATTCTCGATTTTAACCAGAGTTGCTATAAATTTCATTTATGCTCCTGTTTAAAGCCAAAATCTTTTTAATCAAAATCTAAAACCCCCCATCTAGGAAGACATGATTCGCCTGACATCAAACAACTATTTATTTATAGGAAGTTATTAATAGCCTAGGGGTTATGCCTTGGAGACCAAAGAAAAACCCGAGATTGAGATTCTGCCTAGGCGGCTAATGTCCAGCAAAAAAGCCGAAGACTTTGCAACCCTACTAACGGACACCGGATTGATCTCAGAAGTCCTCTTTCAGAGACACAATTATTCCGGGGGAGGGTATATGGTTGGAAGATTTATCCTTATATTGTCCGAAGTCTCACCAGAGGCTGTTATTGAGAAGATCAGACCCCTATGCGAACAGGTCATGCCATACGGTTATGATATTAGGGTAGGTCGTTTCACCAAACCCAAACCCACCGTCAAAGATTATCTAAGAGGAAGGGTGTAAGGGCTCAGAGGCGGTCTGCTTGGACGAGGCTATTGGTAGGAGTTCGCAGATTGTGGATTGCCGGGAGGCTCAGGGGATAGGGGAGGGAGGAGGTCTCGCCCAGCGGGGCACGATATCGGAATCTGAGCGATTTGATGTGGTTGCAGTGGCAATGTCTCCTTCCAAAAGACACATCACTAAGCCCATTTGCGAAATAACTTACGGTCTAAGGGAACAAGGTATTAGAACGAGCGTTTTGGTTCTTGAGTCTGGATCAGGGGTGCCTTCAGACTCACCATACGGCGGCGCGCCAGGTGGAACAATGGCTGGAATTAACGAGAAAGAGATCCTTCAAATAAGGAGATATAAACTCGCACTCTTCCACTTAGGTGGTATCGGCGGTCACGTTGTCTATAAGGCAAAAACATTCCTTCGATATGTTGACATTCCAACAATAATAGTATGTGAGGCGCCCGTAGATTATGAAGATTTTGCCAAAGTCGGCATTATCACACGATTGGTCCGACCTCCTCCGGATAAGGTCGAATGTCTCGGAACAATTGTCGATATTGTGACCGGCGTGGTGAGGGGGGTTAGCGCACCGCGCGACAAACTCAATGAAATAGTGATAAAGGTAAAATTCTGGTTGAGCAAGTTTGAAGGAGAAGGTATGGAAAGGGTGAAATAGAATTGGCAAAGGTGTTCATATTTCCGCCCAACAGTCTGATTCTATTTGACTTGGTCAAAAGAGAAGGTCATACTCCTTTGGGATTGGGTGAAGAGGTTGCAAAGAATGTAAACAGACCGGAGATCGATTCACCACCGATGAATATAACTCCGGAGTTCCCTCGAAAGGGTCTAAAATATGCCGCCATAGAAGTCCCCTCAGGCGTGCGGGGGAGATTAGCGCTAATAGCCCCCCTTGTTGAGGAGGCAGACGCAGCAATTATTGTTGAGGAACCAGAGGCCCTGTTTGGCTGTGCCAGCTGTGGAAGGACAAATGAATTTCTCATTTACCTGATAAAACAGCGCAACATACCATTCGTTAAAGTTCCATACCCATCCACAGAAGAAGATGCAAGAATCATGGTGTCGAAAATAAGGAAATTCCTCTCTTCCCTCAACGACATTCAGAAAGCATTTAAAAAATCAAATTCTTAGCCCACTTTTCATGGAAAATTGGTGGTATCATTTAATTCAAGTCGGAAGATGATCTTATTTTATCTCAACAATTTCAATTATTTTTCTCCTTGATTTGAACCCTGAAACAATCTTGATTTGGGATGGCGGCACTTTGAAGTACCTTGCCAACTTATTTATTAACTCTATATTTGCTTTACCGCCTTCGGGTCTTTGTTTCAAGCCTGCATAAATTGTGTGTCCTTCTACCCTCACGAAGTCCGCTCCCAATTTCACCTCAACTTCATACCTCATGGAAAACTACCACGTCTCGTTATAAATATGTCATCAATCTGCCAAATTCTGCATATATTCAAAGACGGTATTATTTTTATAAGTTTTATTTTTGTCAGTGGAAAGTCCCTTCCGATAGGGAGGGGTAGTTTACTCACTGAAAATCCTAAATTTAAAATTATTGTTAAGAAAAGGTAATCCAAAAATTCCAAACCTACCATTACCATTAAGAATTTTTATAAACATAATTTAATAAAAAATAATACGTATAATTATTTGGTCTGGTCTGTATGAGTAAAGAACATACTGGTGACATTTATCCAAAGCTTCGAGTTGCCGCTGTTCAAGCCGCCCCTGTATTCCTGGACCGGGAGGAAACGGTATCAAAACTTGAAGGACTAGTTGCAAAAGCCAAAAAAATGGGTGCCGACCTCGTGGTTTTTGGCGAGTCTTTCATTCCTGCCTTTCCAATATGGAATAACGTCTACCCTCCTATTGACCAGCATGAATTTTATAGGCGCCTTTTTGATAACGCGGTTACAATCCCCGGTAGTGTCTTCACACGAATAAGTGATATTGCAAGAGAAAACGAGATCTTTCTCTCCGTTGGTTTGACTGAAAAAGCGGAGATAAGCTTAGGCACAATGTGGAACACAAACCTCCTCTTTGATAAAAATGGTGTATTGTTAAACAAACACAGAAAGCTTGTTCCAACATGGGCTGAGAAGCTCACATGGGCATGCGGAGACGGATCTTCTCTTCGCGTAGCCTCCACAGAAATAGGTAGAATAGGTGCCTTAATATGCGGCGAAAACACCAACCCGCTTGCAAGGTTCACACTTTTAGCTCAAGGGGAACAAATTCACATAGCTACATACCCGCCCATATGGCCATTTAAGCGTCAAGGCTACACAGGGGGTTATAAACTAGCTGACGCCATCAGAATAAGGGCTGTTGCACATTCATTCGAAGGCAAAGTATTTACGATTGTCTCATCATGTTTTTTGGATGAGTATACAATTGAAGAAGTGTCTAAAGGCAATCCTGAAATACGGAATCTTCTTGAGAATAGCTCAAGACCCATTACAATGATCTGTGGTCCAACTGGCGATGTTATTGCTGAACAACCAATAGATAAAGAGGGCATTCTCATTGCGGACATCGACCTTTCATCAATCATAGAGCAAAAAGAGATCCACGACATCATCGGATACTACAACCGCTTTGATATATTTCATCTTGAAGTCGACTTCACTCCCAACGTACCCCTTTGGTACAAAACCGAGAATGGTTCAGGTAAGCTTTCTAAAACTTGTGATTTTGAAAAAGTAAACTTGGAGGAGAGGAAAGCAAAAGAAAAAGAGCCTAGAGCTAGAAAAGAAGTAAATTAATCTTCCTAAATTTCACTTTTTAACATCATTCAAACTTTTTTAATGCTTCTTTCAATTTTTCACATATGAACGCTTTTGCTTTTATCAGCTCATCCCTGTCACCAACCAGCACCCAAGCCATCGGAATGGAGTCCCCTTCAACAGCTGAGGGCGTCTGAACCGGCTTCTCCGCTAGTTCTACCTTAAACTTATGCGTCGCCTCTGCTATGATGGAGTATGGGGTTCCTGCTGGTATTGGCATAAAAAAGCTCTTCCTTTCATTTTCCTGACTCATGTTTATCCCTATCCAATAATTTCCCGCTTTTTATCTACGCTTGTCTTACTAATCTAATTTATGCTTATATTAGATATGCTCTATGATTCTAATAATGTGCTGGGCAATTCTTGTAGGTTGCTTTTACTGAAAATGTCTTACACTTTATTTATGGTTTAGTATTAAATCACATTTATATCAATATATCAACACTTAAAAATGTCAAAATATACATTAATACTGACGAGTGTAATGGTTAGATTTGCCTGGCGATCTTAAGGAAGTACTTCACCTTCGATTTTCAAAACATCTTTTCTCCAACTCACACACCCGTCCAAGGTAATCGTATGTATGGCGGATCATACATGCCGCATTGAGTGTGAAAGTGTTGCTCGAAACCAAAAATTTTGATTATTGATTTTTTAAGTCTGCCGAGGTCTAGGTCTCATAACTCTGAATCTTACACTATTGACCTCTCCCTTAAGGAGCTTTTCAACATCCTCAGAAAACGCTATTAGGTTGATATTGACCATTACAAATCTGCCGTCCCTTGACCTCTTCAATCTAATGGTCCCCTGCATATTTCTCTGGGTATCGAACTTGCTCTGAGCCGAAACTCCCCCACCAGTACTTGGTGAAACTTTTCCACCCATTCGCCCAATTTTTTGAACTGGTGTCTCCAAGGTAATCCCGAGCTCCATCGCCTTGTACTTAACATCATCGTAAGCATCTTCGGGAACGTCCCAAGCCTTGATCTCTGGCTTCCATTTTCCCCCGACAGACTTTATATATTCAGCAAGCTCTGGGTTATATCTTGAGGATACCAACACCATATGTAATTCCTCGAATCTTTCTCTCTCATTTGAGGTATATATACTGCCCTTACTCATCTTATCAAGAATGGCAAAGAAAGCCCACGAACTGAGGATACCAAAAGCTTCAGCTGTAGGAGCGTCGATCTTTGCAACTCTTGCCCCATCGTCCAAAATTCAAACGCGTCTTAAATCTCATAATTCTTATACGATACCATTAAAACTCATAAAATACAATTGAATAACAAAGGTGGACTCTTTGGACACAAAAGTCGTGACAGAGACCATCAAGATTCTCAAAAACATCCCCCGTACTGGATGGCTACAGCGGGGAATACCGCCTTCAATAGCAGAGACTGTGGCAGAACATACATTTGAAGTTAGTTCGATCCTTGCGACCGTTGTGATGCACACAGGCAACTCCTTGGACCACAAGAAATTGTTACTCATGGGAATAATTCATGATTGGGGTGAATCAGTGGCAGGCGACATCCCAAGATCTCTCACAAGGAAAATTGGCAAAGAGACAAAAAAAGTCACAGAAAAGCGGATAATGCATGAACTCTCCACAATTAGTGGTTTCCCAGAGCTCTTTAAACTCTTTGAAGAATATGAGGAGCAGAAAACCCAAGAATCAATTGTCACAAAGGCAGCAGACTTGATAGCGACACTTAGACAAGCTTTAGAGTACGCAGCGATGAATTACCGTGTAGCGGACATAATTGAGAGCTGCCAGAAGGAGTTAGAAGACGTCTTTAAGGAGATAAAAGATGAGTCTACAATTAATATCTTGAGGAATCTGGCTCGGTGACCTCCTATCTGCGTCTTAAAAAATTTGGCGGAATGCGAAAGGATGCCTTCCTGATCTCATTATACTTCCAGAAGGAGCTTCTCACAGAGAATATTGATCTTTGATTTTTTTGGAAATACTGTCCTTCATTTTAATGTACAACTTTTGTTGTTATGTATTATGTATTCTGTATTTTTATTGATTCTAAAAATGCAGTGACCACGCTCAAAAATTCCATCGGCTTTTCTTCATGAGGTATGTGCCCGCACTCATTTATTTCCACAAGGTTAGCGCCAGGTATTTCATTGGCGAGGCGTTTTGCATAGGAAGATGAGATTATTTGATCTTGGGCTCCAGTAATTACCAGGACTGGCACCGAAACTCCACTCAAATTTTGTGACAGCCTGAGGTCCCTTGATGCCAATGTATACTGCCAGAGCGCATAATCCCAGTTATCTGCCATGAGGGGTCTGCGGTACCCCTCAATAATGTCTGGGGTAATCTTAGAACCATTATACCAAGCTAGGTACAAGGTATTGATCCCGCTCTCTCCTGCTATATTTCTTACAAACAACGGTCCGAGCCTTTGGAATTGGGGTAAGTACCGAAATATGTTTATATACCAAGGCGTGCCCCTCCATAAACTGCAGCATCCTCAAAGATCAAAGCCGCGACCCTATCTGGATGCCTGTAATAAGCAAGCAATACTATTGCGCCCCCTGCGGAATGCCCCAAAAGTACTGCCCTATGAATACCCAACCCGTCCATCAAACCAACAGTCAAATCTGCCGCAAATTCACTACTGTAGGGGTTAGGCCCGTCCCAATTCTCAAGTAAAGGTCTCTCGGTAAAGCCGAAAGCAGGTCTGTCAAAAGCTATGACTGTTCCGTGCTTGGAGAGCTCTTTGATGATGAGTTCGAATGAGAATGAATAGGCACCAAAACCGTGCAAAAGAACGATCGTAGGCTCCCCTGAGCCATAGATCTTATAGTGCACCTTTAATTTATTAACAACCATAAACTTGCTGTCTTCTTTCCCGAGCATATCTGGGGGAAAGGTTCCTAGCAATTTGGGAACTGGAACCAGGTATGGGACAACAAAAAAGATGAGCAAAAGGAGAGACAGCAGGATTGTTATTATTTTCTTCTTCTTTTCCATATTTCAAACGGTCTCTCCTTGCAATGATTCCAGCAACTCCTTCGCCCTTGTAATTTTTATATTTCTTTCTTTGACCATCTGATCCACAATCCTGTCTATCTGGTCTCCTTTGGCTCCCGCCATTATTGCTATATTGCGAGCATGAAGCTCCATGTGCCCCCTTTGAATGCCCTCCGTGACAAGAGCCCTCAGGGCGGCAAAGTTCTGAGCCAAACCTACTGCACAGGCGACCTCTGCCAACTCGCTGGCCGTCCTGACCCCTAGTATTTTGAGACTCAACTGCGCCACAGGGTGCGTTTTTGTTGCCCCTCCTACCATGCCTAGCGCCATTGGGAGCTCAAGCTCTCCCACAAGATCCCCTTTTGTATCTTTGTACCACTTGGAGAGGGGCAAATACCTTCCTGAGATTGAGGCATAAGCATGAGCACCCGCCTCTATGGCCCTCGTGTCGTTGGCTGTTGCCAGCGTCACGGCGGTGATGCCGTTCATTATGCCCTTATTGTGGGTGGCCGCCCTATAGGGATCATAGTAGGCGAATTTGTAAGCTTTCACAATATTTTCGACGACTTCTTCCCCACCAATATTTTCCTTTTTGTACACCACTGTTGCTTTAACCCTCCTTTCTGTAGCCAAGTTCGATAATATCCTCAGAAGCGCCCTTCCATGCACTATCCTCTCGACCTCAGGGGTTATCCCCTCTAGAATTGTATTCACAGTATTTGCTCCCATGGCATCCCTGCAGTCCACAAAGAACTCTACGACTAACATGTTGTCATCCGCAGGTCCAACAACCCTCACCCCCAAGTCCCTGACCCCGCCCCCTATTTTGGGCAGCACATCTGCGAATTGATTTGCCTTTTTGATTAACTCTTCTTTAGAGTTCAAGAGTCTAACACTCGCCTCCCCCGGATCTTTCACATCTAAAATTTGTATCTGTCCCCTCATTACTGGCGGGGTGCTTTTCGCAGTAAACCCCTGCGGAAGTGCTAGCTTTGCCGCATGGCTCGCCGCAGCAACTACTGATGGCTCTTCTGTTGCCATTGGTATCAGGTAGTCCTTTCCATTGATCCTGAAGTTTGTAGCGATTCCTAGTGGAATCTGGATCGTTCCTACTACATTTTCAATCATTTTCTCTGCTAGTGAAATTTCAAGTCCACAGTCCAATACTTTCAGATCATCCTCAGATAGTCCTGCCCTCTCAATTAATGTCTTCCTTCTCTCCTGTATAGACATTTTGTAAAATCCAGGTATTCTAGAATCTGTCACCATTCAGTCAAACCTCCGAGGCTGGTTAGCACCTCTATCACCCCTTCCCCATCATCTTTGTCGCATATAATGTCTGCCATCTTCTTAAGTTCTGGCACCGCGTTTCCCACGGCCACCTTAACATCCGCGATCTCGAACAAGGAGAGATCGTTAACCTCGTCTCCAATTACCATTACCCTTCCTCCCCCAAGACTCGTCGCAGCTATCTTTGCACCTCTTCCCTTGTTCCAGCCGGCCGGCAGGATCATATACCCATCTTTATTAAAGTCGATAAAAACGTCATTCAGGAGACCATGCTTTCCGAGTTTGTCTTTCAAAATAGGGAGATCTTTTTTATCTCCAAATAAGATGACCTCTCCGCATTTAAAATGTATATTCTCCTTTTGGAGCGCCTCTACTAGATTTTTCTTCAAATCTCTCCACTTCTCACCTGTTAAAACTTCCTTTCTTTTCCCAAATTCTGTGATGAGAACCGTTCCGTTTTCAACAACCATCGCATCAAAGATTCTCACAACATCCCTGTCGGGTATATCCTCAAACAACCTCCCAGTAGCGAGTATCTTCTTTTGAGGGATCTTAAATAAAACTTCTTTAACATCCTCAGAGATTTTGAATCCCAAATCTTCACTTGCAACAGTTCTGTCGTAGTCCATCACTATCAGATCGGCATTAATCTTCATCTTCCCCACCTGTATGGTCGCTTAAACACCCTCGCTGAGCAGCCTCTTATATAGCATTATGTGGTCCCTTGCCCCTCTCTCTGCAGAAAAGAGCTCATCATAAATCTTTTTACTCTCCTTCCCCATCATTCTAGCAGTTTTCTCATTTAAGAGGATGTATTCTAGAGCCTCTGCCAAACTATTCGGATCCTCTGGGGGCACCAGAAATCCGTTTACGCCAGGCCATATTTGTGCAGGAATCCCACCCACACTTGTTCCTATCACCGGCTTTCCAAACGCCATCCCCTCAGTGATCGCCAGCCCGAAACCCTCCTGGATCGAAGGCAGAACAACAACATCGCTTGCCTTATAAGCTGCCATCAAAAGTTCCCTTTTTATAGCACCTGTAAATATCACTTTACCATTCAAATTTTTAGAAGAAACCATTCTTTGCAATTCATTGTAATATTCTTCCTTATCCTTTACCTTCAAAACCTCCTTACTTAATGATCCGTTCCCAACAAATACAAGCTTGAACTTCATTTTAAGTCTAGATGCAGCCTCTATCAGGATATTTTGTCCCTTCAACCTATCTATTCTTGCAACGCAGAGTATTAGCTTTTCATCTTCAGCAATATTGTACGTCTTTCTAAAGTCTATATTGGAGTCTTCCACTTCTATAAATGGCGGGATACAAGTCACTTTACTCCAAGATAAACCAGACTTTAGAGCCGAATTTACGTAGGGCTTCGTTGAAAAAATTGAATTTGTGTACTCCTTCAAATAACCAACAACGAAACTTCTCCATTCCGCCTCCACATCTTCCGTGAAAGGTATATGCCACGTGAAGGGCATAGGCGTTTTCAAATCTTTCAACAACCCTCCTAAAGGCATAAGCTGAAAGTCGTGTATATGAACTATGTCTGGTCTCTCTTTCTCATATACCTCTTTTACCCTGTCTTGAAAGTACAGATTTACGCCCATGTAGCCGTTGAAACCATAAACATGTTTGTTGTAGAGTCGGTCGATTGGAACATCTTTACCATGAAACACTTTAAGGATTAACTCCTTAAATTCTGTGTATTCTTTCACCATATCTTGGGGAAAACTCTTTGCCTTGGGGACTCTATAAACTTTAAATCCTTCAATCTCTTCTTCCGGAGGAGTATTTGGTGGTCGAATGTTTACGAAAACCACTTCATGCCCCTTCTCTCTCAACTCACGTGACAACCAAATGAGATAATAAGATACTCCTCCTGTACTCGGAAAGAAGGACTGGCTAACGTAAAGGATCTTCAATTGTATCACCGCTTATGTTAAATCCGCAAATTTATGATCCTCCTACATTAAGCGCATCTCTTCAACAAGATGGCCTCTTGCATCCTACCAATAGCTCCTACCTCTTTCAAGATACTAATGCCTTCAAGAACCCTGCTCCTGTTCTTCTTACTTAGTATGTTAAAAACCTCCTTTGCCTCAAATAATATGACCGGCAAAACATCCCCGCTTCCAAAAACCTCCTCAACCACATCCCTGCTTAGACCAAAGTCTTTAAAGTCTTCCAATTTCTTGAACCCATCCATGACGATTGGTGATTCTATCAATGTAAGCCTATCATTTTTGTAAGTTATATAATATGGAATGTAAAGAAGTTCAACATCTTCATTCAATTCCATATCTTTCCAAATATAGCTCCTGATTTTGCCTAACTCTTCTTCGAGCACTTTGATTGTGCTCTCTGTAAAATCTTTGAATTTTTTATACTCTAACTTAAGCCTACTTTCCCTTACCCGCAAATTCCAGAGCGCTCTATCACGCTCAGTACATATTGCATCTAATTCCCCAACCATTGCTCTTCTCTTCATGACAAACTCTTCCCTAGCTTCCCTCAACTCCAGGTCTTCTCTTGTTGGTAGTACCTTCTCTTCCTCTACTAACATTGATATTCTCTTCTGCACCTCTTCAACTCTCTTGAGAGTTCGATCCCTTTGCTTCTCAAGTTCTGAGAGGTTCTCCAAGGATTTCTCTTCATTTCTTTTATTTTCTTCAATCAATTTCTCGCACTCTTCTAATTCCTTAATAATGTTCCTAACATTGTCAAATTTTTCTATATTCTCATCAATCATCTTTTTTTCAAGCTTCAGTCTCTCTCTTCTCGCCTCACCCCTCACAATTTCTTCCCGGAATTGGTGAATGCCGCTCTTTATTTTTTCCATTCTGCTCTCAATTGATCTGAGTTCTCCCATTAGATTTTTAACCAATTTTTCAAGGCTCTTTCGCTCATTCCTCAGTAATTCTTTGCGTCTCTGGAATTCTTCCTTGATTTTCCTTATTATTTCGTTCTCACTACCGCTCAGCAGTCCCTCAATCTGAATATTTTTCTCAGCAATTTTTCTCCCATACTCCTCATTTATTCTCTTGTACTCATCGCGTATTTTTTCGAGTTCCTCTCTTAATCTTGTCTCACTACTTTCTAAAGATGAGGTCAATTTTCCTAAGTACTCTTTTAAATTGACATAAATTCTAATAGCCTCCTTTGCCGCAAAAATTGCTTCTTCTCTTGTCAAGACGTGTGGTATGGCATATCCGTCTTCTATCCTCCCTTCAACCGCACAATTCATCCAACTCAACAGCTTTTCGTTTCCAATTAATGGCAAATCGTATGTTTTTGATAATTGGACTACATATTTATGATCAAATTCAGTAAATTCCTTGACTCTAAACTTATGGAGCCCCATGCCATCAATGGGGATGACATGTTTACCCTCACGAACAAGATAAATGGGATAGTAGATCTTATACAAGAAATCGATTCTTTCTAATTTATCCTCGCTTATAAACCCCAAGAAACTTCCCCATTTTTTGCCCAAAATTCCCATGGCTTCAAGTAAAGCAAGCACATCTCCGGCGGGATTAGGAAGCGCCCTCAAACTTCCATCTTTTTCAACGCTAAATCCAAAGTTCATGAGCCTCAATGGTTTCCATCCCCACGCTATAACCTTGATTTTTTATGATTATTGATCTACCTAATTTTATACCTATTCCCTCTCAACTCCTTTAACCCTCAAAGTACTATTTTTGGTTTACCAAGCGCATATTAATCCTCAACCACCGCCTTTATTATGGAGTTTACAGCGTTTTTTCATAATCCTATAGAATTCTAGAAGCTCTAGCCTCGTCATTTCTGGTCAGCCTGTCCTCCTCTTTGGCTACTTTCTTCGTCCAGTACTACCAGTCTGGTAGGGTGCCCCCTTCCCGAATAGTCTATTTGGTGCTTTAAGCTCAAACCACAATGTTGCCAGGTTTATCACACCTAGATTCATGTAGAGGCGCTTGCTATCCCTGTTAGGGAGGCCCCTCATCCTTAAATGGATTATTTGGCTCCAAACTTCAAAAATTACGGAATATAATTGAGTCAAAACCCTATGCTTCGAGCCCTTTAAGGAGACTCAGATAATCCCTCAGGTGTCTTGTCACTAAAAAATTCTTCCTTACATGCTCCTTTGCCTTAATACCCATGGCTCTGCGGATCTGGGGGTTCTTTATTAGAAAAAGGATCTTCTCGGCAGCCTCAGAGATGTTGCTTACTAGGAACCCTGTCTCACCATCCAAAATTTGATACTTTATTCCCCCTGTCCTTCCCCCAATCACAGGCTTACCTTTCCACATCCCCTCCGTGACAGTCAATCCAAAACCCTCTTTGATGCTCTTTTGAATTAAAATAGTCGAGCCACGTTGTATCGCATTTATCTCTCTATGGGCCTCTGGAGGCAGCATTAGGACATGAACATTCCTGTCACTTATCGCTTTTTTTAAGACCTCGTAATGGATTTTTTCCCCTTCCGGATCATCTGTTGCAGACCCTCCGACCAAGACAAGTTGCAATGAGACCCTATACTTGAGTGTTCTAAATAGATCAAATGCGAAAGAGTCCCTATCCAAAAGCCCTCTGAAGTCAAATGTACTTATCCCCTTCTTTGCCAACTCAAATGCCTTGAAAACACCTATGGGATCTTTGAGCTTGTCGAACCTGGAGACTTGCGTTATTATGGGCATCTCTGGATCAAGTTCGTACTTTCTAAGGACCTTCTCAACATAGCTTGCTGGCAGCTCTATATTCTTCTCACTTAAAGGATCTATTGACGGAGGAATAACGAACTGTGGTTTCTGTATATCTGGTCTTTTATAGTCGGGCAAATGAACGACGATCGCATCATACTTAGAGACGAACCTAGCAAGGAAACTCCATACATCCTTATTAGGAGAAGATATATCGATATGACATCGCCAAACCCATTTGCCCCCTTTTCTGAACTGCACTAAAGCTGCTGGTTGCGGATCATGGACGAAGATAAAGTCCTTTGATAAATCCAAGCGCTCTACGTTACTCAAATTGACCTCTAAATATTTGTCCATCATTCTCTGGGTAATCTCAATATACGCGCCATGTAAAGCGTTATGAAAATTCTTAGTAATATCAAAAAACTCCTTGTCACCTGAGATGGTCTTCCACTCAGTCTTTAATCCAACATCGTTCATTAATGGTACAAGGGATTTGAGAAGCTCTGCGACCCCCCCTCCGACGTAGGTCGAATTGACGTGTAGCATTTCTTTACCTCGCAGGTCGTCGCCCAGTCTTTTTATTTCTGCTACAACTTCCTCCCCGACAATGGGCACATATTCATCGATCTTCATAAAAATCCCTTGTAATCATGTCATTGGATTATCTTGATTAGCTATAAATATAAAAACCCCCCACTTTGAAATAGATTGCTATGTCTTCTCAAGGAGATGAAAAACTCTCGTCCCTCAAACTAAGGTTAAGGATTACAAGGATACTCTCTAAACTCTTTATCCTTGTCATGCTGATCTTGCTTGGCTATATTCTCATGCCTTATTTTCAGCAACTGAATATCGTAATACCAGTCATAAATATGCCCTTGGTAACCTTGGGGTCCGTCACAATATTAGCCGTGGTGGGCATCTTGCTTTATCGTATACTTGCAGATATGCTATTGCTGTTAAACCCAATATCGAAGGCAATTCGTGTAATATTTAAGAAGATGACGATGGATCACGTGACCCTCGTCAAGAGGGCTATTTACGACATCATCTTCCTCATATTGCTAATTATTGTTTTAACGGCACTACTTCCAGTAGTGAGCGCTTTCCCTGTCATGGGTATCTACTTTGCCACCGGTCTGCCGCTTATAGCCCTTGCTGTGATCATACTGATCTTCTGGGATCTTGGGAAGATCCTTTATAGTGAGGCAGAACAACTCGCCGATATTATTGCAGAAAAACTAGAGTCTATTAATGAAGAGTGAAGGTCGAAGGATCTTTCACAAAATATTTAAGTGAGTCTAATTTATGTCAGAATCGTGATTTTTATGGCTCAGTATATTTGTGAAAGGTGCAGAAAAGTCATTGATAGCAAGGAACTCTTAGCGCTCCCTGGCATACGGTGTCCCTCCTGTGGACACAGGATTCTTTACAAGGCACGCTCTCAGGTCGTAAGAGAGATCAGGGCCCGATAAAAATTGCTTTTATGCAGCTAAATTCTATTATTTTGGAATCTGTCACTGCTGCGCTCATTGTCATATGTTGGGAGTGATCTCCACAAGATCAAACCCTGTAATTATTTTGTCGATAACCTCCATAAGAGTCCAAAAGGCTAATACTGCAATCCTCTCCGATTCTAGTTTTCCAACTACTGAGACAAAAGAGACTCCAGATAGTTCCAATTGTCCGGCAAAACCAAAGTTCATGAATCTCAAAGAATCAACCTGGTATAGCCTTGTGTATTTATACTCTTATGAGCATTATTTGATAATCTAAATATCCTAATCTGTAATTATAAATAATTATAATTATTAACAACTTTTATATACCACTTATGGCGCTATTTTATGCTTATGCCAATTTCACATTGTCTAATTACTATTAAACTTCATACAAATAGAAAGTATGGTTTACATAATTGTAAAATTAGCAAGATTGGCAACACAGAATGGAGGGGTTTAATTGGAGCAACTTCTTAAGGTTCTCCCAACCTCTAAGAATATACATCCCGACATAAACATACTTAAGGCAATTTACAAGCAAAGCCTCGAGGATCCTGAAACTTTCTGGAGGAGGATGGCTGAGGAACTCTTTTGGTATGAGAAGAACGGACCCGCCTACGAACCACTCTCTGAGCCGCCATATGCTGCCTGGTTCTCCCGCTGGACGACGAACATCTCTTACAACGCCCTCGATCGACACGTTGAGAGCTGGAGGAAGAATAAGGTTGCGTACTACTGGGAGGGGGAGAACGGGGAGCGACAGACGCTCACCTATTATGACCTTTACAAAGAAGTTAACCGATTTGCATCCTTACTTAGGGATATTGGTGTAAGAAAAGGTGACAGAATAACCATCTACCTCCCAATGGTTCCAGAACTACCAATAAGCATGCTAGCAACAGTTAGGATAGGTGCGATACACTCCGTGGTCTTTGGAGGCTTTGCATCATATTCGCTCGCGGAAAGGATTAACGACTCCCAAAGTAAGGTCGTCATTACAGCCGACGGGACTTTCAGGCGGGGGCGACTCTTTGACATTAAAAGGATAGTCGACGATGCCCTCAGACACACAACCACAGTAGAAAAAGTAATAGTTATCAGGCGGGCAAACAACAACGTTAACATGATTGAGGATAGGGACTATTGGTACCACGAACTCGTCGGCTCTACAGACTCTTACGTGGAGCCAGAGCGACTTGATGGTATCGCTCCGAGCTTCATCCTATATACCTCCGGGACTACGGGAAAACCGAAGGGCGTTACACACGGGACCGGAGGGTATATGGTATGGGCCAACTTCACGCAGAAGGTCGTATTTGATATAAACGATAAGGACATCTATTGGTGCACCGCGGATATTGGATGGATCACAGGTCACACCTATGTCGTATACGGCCCGCTCCTGACTGGTGCCACCTCATTTATTTATGAGGGCGCTCCTGACTACCCCCAGCCGGATAGATGGTGGAGTATGATCGAGAGGTACGGGATTACAATCCTTTACACCTCCCCTACTGCAATCAGGATGCATATGAAGAATGGGGAGGAATGGGTCAAGAAGCACAACATCTCATCCTTGAGGATACTCGGTACTGTGGGCGAGCCGATAAACCCCGAGGCTTGGAACTGGTACTACAAGCACATAGGTCACGAGAAGGCACCGATAGTAGATACTTGGTGGCAGACGGAGACCGGCGGGATAATGATCTCACCACAGCCAGGTTTGGCCCTTGTTCCCCTGAAGCCAGGCTCCGCCACATTCCCACTCCCTGGTGTTGAGGCTGACGTATACACAGAGGATGGGAGAAGTGCCCAACCAGACGAGAAGGGGCTCCTCGTCATAAAAAAACCATGGCCTGGTGCTTTAATAACCCTTTGGGGAGATCCAGAGCGGTTCAGGAGATCTTACTATTCGCGGTTCCCTGGCGTATACTACACCGGAGATTTTGCCGTTAAAGACGAGGATGGGTACTTCTGGCTGCTGGGTCGAGCAGATGAAGTTTTAAAGGTCGCAGGTCACAGGATCGGAACTATAGAGTTGGAGGATGCCCTCATCTCACATCCCGCTGTCGCAGAATCAGCCGTAATCGGCAAGGCAGACCCCGTAAAAATGCAGGTCCCTGTAGCCTTCGTGGTTCTCCGCCCAGGCTACTCCCCCTCGCCACAACTCAGGATTGAGCTCATAAATCACATAAGAGAAACGATAGGTCCGATCGCAGCCCCTCAGACTATATACTTTGTCAGCAAACTACCGAAGACGAGAAGTGGCAAGATCATGAGGCGCATAATAGGCGCCGTCGTCGAAGAGAAGAGTATTGGGGATACAACCACACTTGAGGACGAGACAAGCGTCGAAGAAGCGAAAAGGGCATACGAAGAACTTAAACTCGAGATGGAAAGGTGCATGGGGATTGAAGTCTAGCACTCGACCTTTTGATTGTTTGGGTGCATAGTTACAAGACATTTGAGTATATGCCCTGAAGGTTTAGGTGAAATTCATATGCCAAAAATAGATGATATAAATTACCCCATCGAAAATTCAGGCAAAGCAACATCAGACGAGAATGAATCGGAAGGACACATGGTTAAGAATAAAGCTGCTCAATGGTATTGGAGACGGTTAAAGGTGATAACGGCGGTCTGGATGATCGCTTGGTCTATTCCTGCTGTAGTGTTACATATACCAATCGGAGCGACCTCCTCAATAAAGATTTTGAACGGAATACCACTCCATTGGTTCAACGCCGCTCTATTATCGATAATCATTGGAGTGATCCTGATCTTCCTCTATGCTTTTTTGATGGACAGGACGGACAGGATCATCAAATTGTCGGCGAAGGAAAGTAATGATGCGGATTAAAAAAAGCAAATAAAAACAATAAAGGAGGTTGAGAGATTGGATCTTTCCATTAGAAAACTCTCAATAATTGCCTTCTCAATAATCTATGCACTTGTGATATTAGGGTTATCCTACCTCGGAAATACCTTTATAGCATCGGGGGTAGCCGTCTTTGGGTCACTGTTTCTCTATCTCTTAATAGCCTTTATAATGAGAACCAGGGATGTGAGCGAATTCTACGTTGCGGGGAGGAGTATTGGGGCTATACCAATAGGTTCATCCATAGCCTCCAACTGGATGAGTGGTGCATCATTCGTCTCGATGGCTGGGGCTATAGCCCTGCTGGGTTTCGATGGTCTGCCATATATCATAGGCTGGACATTGGGTTACTGTATCGCTGCGTTTATGATTGCTCCCTTTATACGGAAGTCTGGCACGTATACGATCCCAGAGTTTATTGAAGTAAGAGCCTCTTATTGGTCGGTCGCGAGGCTCATAGGGGTGATAATGCTCTTCATTGTCTCTTTTACATACCTTGTGGCTCAGCTCGTAGCCACAGGAGTGATCGTTGGACGCTTCTTGGGCCTCCCTGCTATCCTCGGGGCGATCATAGCCTCCGTCATAGTGGTGGCTTTCGCTGGTTCGGGAGGATGGAAGTCCATCGTGTGGGTCAACGTAGCGCAGTACTGGATCCTAATAGTTGCCTACTGGTGTGCTTTTTTGGGCGCAGCGTATGTCGCCGGGATCTTCAATCCATGGCCACATGTGGGGTACGGCGAACTTCTAACACAACTGGAAACAAGAGAGACATTCTTCAACTTGAAGGCATTTACCGAACCTTTCGTCAGGGCTTTTGGTGGAGGGACGGGACACGTAAATTGGCTCCTCTCGGCCTTATGTTTGATGCTTGGCACAGTCGGGTTACCTCACGTACTCTCTCAGTTCTACTTGGTCAAGGATGTGAGGACGGCACGTTATGGGGTAGGCTGGGGGCTTACATTCATTGCGTTACTTTACATCACAGCTCCAGTTTATGCTATACTCGCAAGGTCCGCCTTTTCTGGGGCGTGGGGCATGCCCGTAGACCAAGTGATTAACTTGTCTTGGGTACAGAAGTGGCTCCCTACCGGTCTAATAAAAGTTATGGATATGAACAGAGATGGCCTGTTACAGCCCTCCGAACTCTCTTTTCATAACGATATAGTGGTTGTGGGAATGCCTGATATGTTCGGACTTCCGTGGTTCTTCACGACGATCGTTGCGATAGGCGGTCTCGCAGCAGCCCTGAGCACAGCGAACGGTTTGATTATGGTTATGGCGGTCGGTGCTACAAGAGACATTTACAAAAGATTCATCAATCCAAACGCCTCGGAGAGGAAGGAGATCTGGATTGGGAGGGCCATGTTGGTTATCCTCTCTGCGGTCTCCAGCGTCCTTGGTGCGAGGGCCTTAGAGGATCCTACCTTCTCCACTTATGTGGCGTTACTTGTGGGTTGGGCCTTCGTTTTTGCGGCCGCCTCATTTACCCCTATTGTCATCCTTGGGATATTCTGGAAGGATCTAAACAAATACGGGATGATCGCAGGGATGATATGTGGAATGATTACGGCACTTCCTTACGTCCTTGGGGTCGGTCTTTATGGTACCGCCCCCCTCACAATCTTTGGAAGTAAGATCGGAACAATCGCATGGGGATCGATCGCTTTCTTAGTCAATATGATCGCAGCTTTTTTGGCCTCAATAGTTACAGGAGGGAGAAGGAGAAACACCCAAGAAGTCATAAACTTCATTGAGACCCTTAAGACTCCAGAATAATTTTTTATTTTTTTGAATAGAATTGTGGTTGATAAGAATGAATTCTGAAAATGGGATAGGTAAAAGCTATACTGGCATAGATAAAGGTCATACGCCGGTAAGTAAAATTCTCTCGCGGAAGCTTGTATGGACAACGCCAGATGCTTCGATAAAGAGTGCCGCAGAGCTGATGTACAAAGAAGGGGTATCCTCGGTTGTTATTATTGATGGTAATACCCCTCTGGGGATTATAACAGACTCAGACCTCCGAAGGGTGATAGCAGAGGGTCTTGACTTTAATCTTAGACTCGAAGAGTTCCTTAAACAAAAGCCAAAGAGCCTCCCAACCCTAGTAACAGCAGAGGGCCACGAGAACCTACACGAAGTCCTCTCAAAGATGATAGAGTATAGAATCAAGCACACAGTAGTGATGAAGTCTGGAAGACCTGTGGGTGTGGTGACCATTGGAGATATCGCCTACAGCCTAGGCCCTTTTTACATACACTATGTGATAAGTTTGAGGAAGGCAAAAGATCTTGAAGAAATAAGTCGCATAATCTCCGAATTCAAGGAAGGCTTGACTGAAGAGGCGTTAGAATTCTCCAAAAAGCCCGAGGTGGGAAGGGCGGGATATCTCTTTGAGACGATCTGCCATGTGGTCGATACAGCTCTGAAGACTATTGTCAAAGTTAAAGGTGACATCCCAGAAGGTTTGGTTTACGCTGCGACAGGTAGCTGGGGTAGAAGGGAGCAATTTCTCCTAACCGACCGAGATACCTTGGCTATCTACAAATACCACGAAGATAAAAGCAAAGTCAAATCTTTTATTGACAGGCTTGAAAACTATCTAGACGAGGTTGGCTTACCTCCTTGTAGGCATGGATATACTGCTCGAAACTTTATCTTTGACTTCGACGAGCTTTTAAGGCTTGTAGAGGTTTGGGGGGATGATCCACAAAAGTTTGCGGTCAATATCTCTCTATTGGCGGATGCCCGGGTATTGGTTGGCAGAAGTGAAATGCTCGAAAGTATTAAGGAGCGCTTAGTGAATAAGCTCTATAGAAATAGGCTTCTTTTGATACAGTC